>JBBQLD010000070.1:0-14093 GCA_038327555.1 Chitinophagales bacterium | reverse complement strand
CTCTGGCGGGACAGAAGCCATTATGTGTGGTGAATGCGTGGCCATGAATACCTGGTTGTTCTCGCCCACATTGCGGTACAGCTGTGCGATTTTTTGCTGCCACGTTGGGTGGAAAGCGGCCTCGGGTTCATCTACCATGATGATGGCATCTTTTAGATCTAGCTGGCTAAGATAGATAGCTCGGAAATATAGGTGTTGCTCGCCGTGGGATAGTTGCTCAAAGTAAATGCGTTGGCCATTAGCACTTTGGAAAACAAGTTCTTCACTTTCTAAATCTACAAGTCGGGTATTAAGATCGAGGCCGGATAGAGAATCTGTCAAGGTTTGAATTTGGTTTTCAATAGCCTTTTTGGCTGGCAAGTCTTTGTTCTTGAAAACATCGTCGCGAGCGATTTTTAGCCATTCACTTTTAGCATTTTTGAGGTCGCGATTAATTTCACCAATTTGCAGATGAAACTTTCCCGACCTGTTTACATTCTTCTCAATTTTTATTGGGAAATAAATGCCTTCTGGGCCAACGAATTTACAATAAAGTAAAACATGGTTTATATGAGTAAAAGAGTCGTGATTAGCTTTAAAATCAAAAATAACCGTAGCCCATCCATTATCAGATTTTTTATATTTAGTCATTGGAAGTAGGCTATCAAAGTCTTTCCATCGCCATTCTTCAAATTTTATTTCAATTTCAAATATGATTTCCGATTTGTCGAATTCGTCGGAAAAATCATGGTTAAAATATGTCCTAATAATCTCCAACACCGTAGTCTTCCCACACCCATTCACCCCCGCCAGCACGACAGTATCCAGCGTATTCCCCTTCTTGTCCGTGAAGTCGAACTCCACGTCGTCGAAGATTTTGTAATTCTTGATTTTGAGCTTTCGGATTTTCATATTGAGCCGATTTTGTCTGCAAAACTAATCAATTATGATTTTACATCTAGAAATTCACCTGCCCGTCCGCGACGTAGACAGATTCCTACGGAATGACAAAAAAATCCAAGTTTACAAGTCCAAAGTTTAGCATTGGGACTTGCAAACTTGCAACTTGCCCACTTGCAACTACTTAATCTCTTATTCTCCCCATCCCCATCATCTTCAACATCCACCTTGCCAGCGGTTTCTCAGGATTCTTCCGCTTCCTTAAATCCAAGAACCACCCAATTTTCTTGAGAATCGGCACCTTATGCGTCTCCACAAACTCGATGAGCGTGCCATCCGGGTCTTCGATGTAAGAGAAGTAGCCTGCCGCTTCGCCCATATCAAACGAACCGCTCGAATCCACGGTGAATGGGTGGCCTTTGGCTTCGCAGGTCTTTTTCATTTCAGCCATGCCCCTGATGTCGAAGCAGAGGTGAATATAGCCGAGGTCGCCCCAAAAGCGGTTTTCAAATACTTTGCGTGGTTCGCGATCCAGGCTTTGCACCAATTCAATTTCTGTATCGCCGAGCAACGGACTGAATGGCCCTTTGCGTTTTTCCGGGTGGCGGAGCAGCACACGACGGTAGCGGCCAAAGCCCCCGTCTACGCCGTGCCAATCAGCAAAATCATCGGTTAGATCGTACACAATGGTTTGATAGCCGAGTATTTCCGAGTAAAATTTGATGGAACGATCCATGTCAGATACGCCGACAAAGGCACCATATACACCACCCGTTTTAATCTCTTTTCCAGAGCTTGGGCTTGAAAACCAATCCGTTGCGCCCACAATTTCAAAGGTATTTCCCCAAGGATCTTTCACGAAAAAATGCTCCTGACCCGCTACCGCCGAAGGCTTGCCGGTGGGGGAGGGGCATGGGCTCGGATTCGTCTGAATGTTCACTCCGCGTTTGCGGAGGTAATGAAAGGTGGCCTGCACATCAGCAGATTTGATTTTGCAGATGCCGATCCCGAGGTCGCCAAGTTGAGGTTGGAAGGCTGGAGGCACAGGGGTTCGGCCCGTGTATTGCCAGATTTCCATACCACCACCGCCGAGCATATTGAGGGCCAGAATAGCATGCCGTGATTGGGGTTTGCCACCCGTGTAGGGGAGCATGAGGCCCGCTTCGGCAGCTTCTTCAAAGATCGGCACATCCATACCGAAATGTTGGCGATACCATTTGAATGCCTCGTGAACGTTGCTTACGCCGATGCCAACTTGTTGAATACCAGAGATGAACACAGAAAATTAGTGTTAAGTGTTAAGTGATAAGTGATGCCGGGCTAGTTTTTACTGCTTGGACAATCGCCTAGAATGGTAATTTGCTTGGGATCGTGGAGACTGATCGTGATGCGTTCTGTCGGGTTTTTTCCAGGCTGCGTATTGACTTTTTTCTTTGCTTTTCCCGTGACGCGCACCATTTTTTGCTGATATTCAGCGGCGGTTAAAAACTTGGACTGATCCTCTTCCCAAATGGCTATGGTCAGTACATTATTGGGGTAAGCCACAAACATATCCAGGAAAATGGGCTTGCCTTTCACTTGTTCTTTCAGGCTG
The DNA here is from genome assembly GCA_038327555.1 of Chitinophagales bacterium. Taxonomy (GTDB): domain Bacteria; phylum Bacteroidota; class Bacteroidia; order Chitinophagales; family Saprospiraceae; genus M3007. The sequence continues at coordinate 11,620 of JBBQLD010000070.1, read as the reverse complement.
GCACGCACTACGCAGCCTTCTACGCTGATCAGTTCGCCATCGTGTTTAAGTACTTCCTGCGGATCGGTAAGGATAAAAGATCGGTCAGCAGAAATGGAGTCGCTGGCTTGTAAAGGGTTATCTGTCTGAGCTTTAGCCAAACTGTTGAGCAAAAGCATCGCCATGAACACGAGAAAACATTTTTGCATAATCAGATAAATTTTGGGCAAAGGTAAAAAAGGAAACCTGACCCACGACTTTAGATCATCCGCTGGATGTTTTTGAATTTAACACAAACTTCATATTGGCTTAAAACTCGGGTTACATAGAAACAAGACTTTTGCACCAAAATCTGTATCCTAACATGAAGCCTTTATCTAATTTATGCGCTGCCAAATTATTTTTTACGGCAGCCCTTTTGCTCTCCACTTTTTTTCTTTCCGCCCAAACGGGCATTATTGCCGGAAAAATTATTGATGCCAAATCTGCCGATGCCCTGATCGGGGTTTCGATTAAGCTGGATGAGGGCGCCGGCGGTGCTATCACCGACTTTGATGGCAATTTTCGGATTACAAACGTACCTGTAGGCAAACACAAAATTACCGTGAACTACACGGGCTATTCAAGCAAAAGCCTTGAAGATATTGATGTTAAGCCTAACGAAGCAACTACTGTGGATGCTACCATGGAAGAAGCTGCAGGCGAAATACTCACTGAAGTTGTAGTCGTGGCAAAAGCCAAAAAGGAAAGCACCAGTGCACTTACTATTTTCCAAAAAAATAGTGTGACTATGGCTGATGGTATTAGTTCTGAAGCCATCAAGCGCACCCCGGATCGGACTACTGGCGACGTAATTCGTCGCGTAAGCGGTGCCACGATCCAGGACAACAAATTTGCCATTATCCGTGGCCTCAATGACCGCTACAATGTGGCGATGCTCAACGGCGCACTGCTTAGCAGCACTGAGCCAGACCGCAAAGCATTCTCTTTCGATTTGTTTCCGTCAGCAATGCTTGATAATCTGATCATTGTAAAAACAGCTAGTCCAGATTTGCCTGGCGAATTTGCCGGAGGTGCAATTCTGGTAACCACTAAAGATATTCCCGAAGCCTCTTTCTTTCAAGCATCTGTAAGTGGTGGTATTAACTCTGTGACCACTTTCAAGCCATTTTTATCTGGTAGCGCCGGAGGCACTGACTGGTTGGGGAATGATGATGGCACTCGTGCTTTGCCTGCTGCCTTTCCTGGCACAACTGACTTCAAAGCGCAATCCAAAGCAGATAAATATCGCAGCTCCCAATTATTCGAAAATGACTGGGCGATCAATGAAGGAAATAGCGCACGCCCAAATATTGGCGTTCAACTTAGCGGAGGGTACGTAAAAGACCTTTCTGAAAAAGTACAGTTTGGTATGACACTTGGTGGTGCGTACAGCAACAACAATCGGCTTCAAAATGGAGCGCGCGCAGACTACGATGTAGCTGGTCAGCTATTTGATTTTAATGACAAACAGTTCAAAAACAATGTGTTGTGGGGTGCTCTTTTCAATTCTGCCTTGAAAATCAACAACAAACAGAAGATCGGACTTCAGGCCACTTATTCAACCAATTCGGACAATATTATTAGTGACCGATCTGGATTCGATTTCGAGCAAGCGCGTAAAGTAAGCTCCACGGCCATAGAGTATACAGAAAACCATTTGCTTACGACCCGTCTGTATGGCGAGCACCAATTGTCTGAAAAGGGAATGCGCCTCAACTGGGGCGGTGGCCTCAACCGCACTACGCGTAATGTTCCTTCCTTACGCCGGATGTTCTATTTTAAGAACTTTGAGGATACGTTGGATGTCAATATTCCTTTTCAGGCTTATGTGCCGTTTGGTTCAGCTGATCCATACCGCAGCGGTCGTTTCTATTCTAATTTGGAGGAGGATACCTATAACGGAAACGTTGATTTGAGTATTCCTTTCATCATTGGCAAGCAAAAACAATCCGTTAAAATTGGTGGCTTGTACCAAAAGCGCGACCGCACGTTTGATGCACGGGTAATGGGTTATGTTTTGGGCAATTTCCTCAAGTTCGATTATAGCTTGCTCAACCTGCCTCAGGATCAAATATTTACGCCTGATCATATTGGTGAAACTGGTTTCATCATGGATGAAATCACCAATCCTAGCGATGGTTATACCGGTCAATCAGACTTAAGAGCAGGCTACGTGATGCTTGACAATAAGATAGCGGATAAATTACGTATTGCTTGGGGAGCACGGGTGGAGAATTTCCGTCAGCAGGTACAGGCCGCACAATTTGGCGGTACAGCAATTAAAGTTGATACGACCATCACTGCATTATTGCCTTCGTTCAATATGACTTATAGCCTCAGTGCTAAGCAACAATTGCGGCTATCTGGTTCTAAAACGGTGTGTCGTGCAGAGTTCCGCGAGCTTGCACCTTTCTCCTTCTTTGACTTTTATCTAAATGCGAATGTGGTAGGTAATCCTGCGCTTACGCAAGGTTCTATCTACAATGCTGATATTCGTTACGAACTTTATCCTGGTCAAAATCAATTGTTTAGCTTTAGCTTGTTCTACAAGAAATTCAAAAACCCAATTGAGTTCACCTTTGCGGCTGTTGGCGCGGGGACTCGTACGTTTTCTTTCAACAACGTAGCAAGTGCCAATAACTATGGCGTAGAGATGGAATTACGCAAGAATTTTGATTTTGTAGGCGCTGAAGACCTGGTATTCTTCACCAATGCATCTTTTATCCGCTCCAATATTGACCTGTCAAAAGGAGTTTCTTATTATGACTCAACCCGCGCACTGCAAGGCCAATCGCCTTATATTTTTAATGCAGGGCTTACGTATAATATTACTCAATTTGGGCTGAGCACCACATTGGTTTACAATGTAATTGGTGACCGCGTTGCACAAGTAGGTACGGTCGGGTATGGCGACATCTATGAGCGCCACCGTAACTTGTTGGACTTCTCTGTCAGCAAGAAACTAGGTCGTAAAGGAGAAGTGAAATTGACCTGGGGAGACATTCTTCGTCCTGAATTCATGTATTACCAGGACAATAATGCTTCACACAAATACGAAGCGGATAAGGATAATGTGATGCAGCGTCTCAAGCTGGGTAGCACTATTACGCTGAGTATGGGGTACAAATTCTAGTAGCGCGAAATGAATTTCGCAAAAATGAATATTCATTGATGAGCGCGAAATGAATTTCGCGTTACAAGATATTCCCTGGTGCGTGCGAAATGAATTTCGCGTTACAAGATTATTACCTGATGAGCGCGAAATGAATTTCGCGTTACAAGATATTCCCTGGTGCGTGCGAAATGAATTTCGCGGTACAGGAAAAGAATTTTGGATACAGATTTTAGTAGTTTAAAGGTTAGGAACTTTACTACGAATGCCCGCGCGACGCAAGTTGTTCGGGTTTTTTAATACGACCGTTTATTAAACCTAAATTCACATTGGCTTAACCGTGTTTTGGCTCGATTACCCCCATTTTTGTGCCAGTAAAGTTCCACAGTGTAAACATGATTTTGCCACCCGCGCCCGTGACTTCTCTCCTTCTTTTGCCAATTGTTCAGTCGCCCGTTTTACCCGTTAGCTTACAGGCAAAATACTTTCCCGGCGCGGGTTTTTTTTGCATCAAATTTCCTCTTTATAGTTGGCCTCTGTCATCGGTAAATTTTTTAAATGAAACGAGAACTCGACATTGTTGTTATTTCTGACGTGCATCTGGGTACTTATGGCTGTCACGCTCGGGAGTTAAACAACTACTTGAAAAGCATTGAGCCTCGAACCTTGGTGCTCAATGGTGACATCTTCGATATGTGGAATTTTAAGAAGAGTTATTTTCCGAAAGAGCATATGGAAGTAGTGCGCCGATTGTTGAAAATGGCCGTGAATGGTACAAAAGTTTATTACCTGACGGGCAATCACGATGATGTATTACGGAAGTTTGGAGAGATGTCTTTGGGCTTGATTCACCTGCGCAACAAGTTGGTGTTTCAGGTGGATGGTAAAACACACTGGGTATTTCATGGCGACGTATTTGATCCTTCGATACAGGGCGCACGTTGGTTGGCAAAGTTGGGTGGGCAAGGGTATGACATGCTTATTCGCATTAATCGGATGATTAACAAGATGCGGAATCTGGTTGGGTTGAAACATACGTCCTTTTCAGCCAGGGTGAAAAGAGGGGTGAAAGGGGCCGTGCGTTTTATTGGTGATTTCGAGGATATTGCTATTCAAAGGGCCGCTGAAAATGGCTACGATAGTGTCATTTGTGGGCATATTCATCAGCCTCAAATCCGTGATGTGCTGGCTAAAAATGGACGAACCGTCACCTACATGAATAGTGGCGACTGGGTGGAACACCTTACTGCACTGGAATGCAAAGCAGGCCTTTGGGAAATGTACCAGTACCATAAAGCCGATTTTTACAACCCTAATCCGCGCTTGCAAGTAGCGGAAAAGGAAGGGCAAAATGCAGAACTCCTCATCGAAGAAATGATGGGGCGGGTAAAGGGGATCGCAGCCTTTGAGTTGGTGTAACTGGTCTTTAGGCTTATTCAAGATATTTCATACGCACAGTTTAGCAGGTTTAGTGAGCCGGGCGAATCAATTTCGCCCGGCTTTTTTGTGCTATGAACTTCCGTTATCTGGCCGGATATGAATCGTTTTCTCAGTTGCGGGAAATCAATAGGTTTCGATCAGGTAGGCTACTGCTTAACATTCTCTTCATACAGACTTAAACCACACTTAACCCACGCAATCGCGCTTTCCACCGTGAGCGTACGACCTTTGTGTGGCAAAAATTATCCAACAAATTTGCCTTTTCTATGAAAAAAATATTGTTACTCATTGTACTCCTGGTTGCTATTATTGGCAGCATGAGTGCCCAAATCGTGGTTTCGGGGGACATCTCCACAAACACCACCTGGACAAAATCCAATACCTACCTCCTTAGTGGGTTTGTATATGTGTCAGATGGCGCTACCCTAACCATCGAGGCTGGCACAACGATCAAAGGTGATAAAAACTCAAAAGGTACCTTGATCGTAGCTCGCGGTGGCAAACTCATTGCCAACGGTACGGCTAACGAACCGATCGTTTTTACCAGCAACGAGACCACTCCAAGCTATGGCGATTGGGGTGGCTTGATCATCTTGGGTAAAGCCCACACCAACCAAGTATTTAGCGGCACTACCGGTCTTGGTCTGATCGAAGGCGGTATTGACCCTGTTAAAGGTCTTTACGGCGGCGGCGATCAGCCAGGCGGTGCAGTAAACAATGACAACTCTGGTATCCTTCGCTATGTACGCGTGGAATATCCTGGTATCGCATTCCAACCAAACAACGAGATCAATGGTATCACCTTCGGTGGAGTGGGTAGCGGAACTATTGTTGACAATGTACAAGTATCCTATGCCGGAGATGATTCCTTCGAATGGTTCGGCGGAACTGTAAATTGTAAACACCTGATCGCTTATCGCGGCTTGGACGATGATTTTGATACAGACAATGGTTATTCTGGTAATATTCAGTTTGCCCTAGCTGTACGTGACCCACAGGTAGCAGACGTGAGTGGCTCAAATGGTTGGGAAGCAGACAACAATGCAGTGGGGGATGAAACTGCTCCGAAATCTAAAGCTACTTTCTCTAACGTGACGATCGTAGGCCCGAATGGTACAGTGAATTCAAACTACAGGCGTGCAGCACACCTGCGTCGTAGCACGGAGAATGCAATCTTTAACTCCGTTGCGATTGGTGCTTACCCGGTTGGCCTTTTCATTGATGGCGTTCCCGCAGGCGATAATGCAATAGCAGGAAAATTGATTGTCAAGAACAGTTTCTTCCACGGTATGGCTACGCCATTGAGCACCAATGCTCCGGCTCTTGATATTAATGCATTCGCAACTGCCAATGGGATTTCTGTTGGTACGAACTCGGCGGATGCGCAATTAGTAGATCCATTTAACATTAACCTGCCGAACCCACGTCCGGCAATTGGTTCACCGGTTTTGAATGCTGCTAGCTTCACTACGAACCCACGCATTCAAGATGCATTCTTTACTCCGGTAAGCTATGCAGGTGCTTTTGGTTCTTCTGGTGACTGGTCTTGCCCATGGGCAAAATGGAATGATGCAGGTTGTATTGCTTCTGCTCCGGGACAGGTAACTGTTTCTACAGACATTACGACCAATACGACTTGGACAAACGATAAAGTTTACACGCTTCAGGGCTTCATATACGTAACCAACTGTGCTACGTTGACTATCCAGCCAGGTACGATCATCAGAGGCGACAAAGGTTCAAAAGGTGCCTTAATTGTTACCCGCTGCGCTAAGCTTATTGCTGATGGTACCTCAGAAGCTCCGATTGTATTCACCACCAACGACCCGAACCCAACCTACGGTTCATGGGGTGGTTTGATCATCCTGGGTAAAGCCCAAACCAACCAAGTGTTTAGCGGCACTCCTGGTCTTGGTTTGATTGAAGGCGGATTGGATCCTGTCAAAGGCCTTTACGGCGGCGGCGACCAACCAGGCGGTGCAGTAAACGACGACAACTCTGGTACCCTGCGCTATGTACGCGTGGAATACCCAGGTATCGCGTTCCAGCCAAACAACGAAATCAACGGAATCACTTTTGGCGGAGTTGGCTCCGGTACTACAGTTGACAACGTACAGGTTTCTTATGCTGGTGATGATGCATTCGAATGGTTTGGCGGTACAGTTAATGCGAAGCACTTGATCGCATACCGTGCGCTTGATGATGATTTTGACACAGACAACGGCTTTGCTGGCAATATCCAGTTTGCGCTTTCTGTTCGCGACCCACAGGTAGCTGACGTAAGCGGTTCAAATGGCTGGGAAGCAGACAACAACGCTGCCGGCGATGAAACTGCCCCTAAGTCTAAGGCTACGTTCTCTAACGTAACCGTTGTTGGACCATCAGGCACGGCAAATTCCAACTACCGTCGCGCTGCACATCTGCGTCGCAGCACCGAAAACGCTATTTTCAATTCTGTAGCGGTAGGTAACTACCCGGTTGGCCTTTTCATCGATGGTGTTCCCGCAGGCGATAATGCATTAGCAGGAAAATTGATTGTGAAGAACAGTTTCTTCCACGGTATGGCCACGCCATTGAGCACCAATGCTCCGGCTCTTGATATTAATGCCTTCGCAACAGCCAATGGGATTTCTGTTGGTACGAACTCGGCGGACGCTCAATTGGTAGATCCATTTAACATAAATCTGCCAAACCCACGTCCAGCCTCAGGTTCGCCTGTATTGAACGCTGCAAACTTCAGCTCTGATCCACGTATCCAGAATACCTTCTTTACTCCAGTAAGCTATGCAGGCGCCTTCGGCCCATCTGGCGACTGGTCTTGCCCTTGGGCAAAATGGAATGATGCTGGTTGTATCCCTCCGGCATCTCCTGGCCAGGTGACGGTTTCTACCGACATCTCTACCAACACGACTTGGACAAGCGATAAAGTATACACGCTTCAGGGCTTCATATATGTAACTAACTGTGCTACGTTGACCATCCAGCCAGGTACAGTTATCAAAGGCGACAAAGGTTCTAAAGGCGCCCTGATTGTTACCCGTTGCGCTAAGCTTATTGCTGATGGTACTTCAGAAGCTCCGATTGTATTCACCACCAACGACCCGAACCCAACCTACGGTTCATGGGGTGGTTTGATCATCCTGGGTAAAGCCCAAACCAACCAGGTATATAGCGGAACTCCCGGTCTCGGTTTGATCGAAGGCGGTATTGACCCTGTTAAAGGTCTGTATGGCGGCGGCGACCAACCTGGCGGTGCAGTAAACGACGACAACTCTGGTATCCTGCGCTATGTACGTGTTGAATACCCAGGTATCGCGTTCCAGCCAAACAACGAGATCAACGGGATCACTTTCGGCGCAGTAGGCAACAAAACCATCGTAGACAACGTACAAGTTTCTTATGCAGGTGATGATGCATTCGAATGGTTTGGCGGTACAATGAATGCTAAGCACTTGGTGGCATACCGTGCTTTGGATGACGATTTCGATACTGATAACGGTTTCTCTGGTAATATCCAATTTGCACTTTCCGTTCGCGACCCACAAGTTGCAGACGTAAGTGGCTCAAATGGTTGGGAAGCAGATAACAATGCAGTGGGCGATGAAACTGCTCCGAAATCTAAAGCTACTTTCTCTAACGTGACGATCGTAGGTCCAAGTGGTACTGTGAACTCAAACTACAGGCGCGCAGCACACCTGCGTCGTAGCACGGAGAATGCAATTTTCAACTCCGTTGCGATTGGTGCTTACCCGGTAGGCCTTTTCATTGATGGCGCTGCCACTGCTTTAAACGCACAAACAGGTACCCTTACAGTTAAGAATAGTTTTTTCCACGGTATGGCTACTCCATTGAGCACCAATGCCGCTGGTTTCGACATCGCTGTTTGGGCTGCTGCCAATGCGATCTCTACTGGTACCAACTCAGCAGATGCACAGTTGGTAGATCCATTCAATATCAACCGGCCAAATCCACGCCCGGCGCCCGGTTCACCTGTATTGACTTCAGGTAGCTTTAATTCCGATCCACGTATCCAGGACGCATTCTTTACTCCAGTTAGTTATTCTGGTGCTTTTGGCCCAACTGGTGACTGGACTTGCCCATGGGTAAAATGGAATGACGCTGGTTGTATCCCGGCTCCTTCTATTACACAAGTAACGGTTTCTACCGATATCACAGCCAATACGACCTGGACGGCTGATAAAGAATACACCCTTCAGGGCTTTATCTACGTTTCAAACTGTGCAACCTTGACCATTCAGCCTGGTACCGTAATTAAAGGGGACAAAGGTTCGAAAGGTGCGCTTATTGTAACCCGTTGTGCGAAGATCGTTGCTGATGGTACAGAACTTGATCCAATTGTATTCACAACCAACGACCCGAACCCAACCTACGGTTCATGGGGTGGTTTGATCATCCTGGGTAAGGCACAAACTAACCAGGTATATAGCGGAACTCCCGGTCTTGGTTTGATCGAAGGCGGTCTTGACCCAGTTAAAGGTCTTTACGGCGGCGGCGACCAACCTGGCGGTGCAGTAAACGACGACAACTCTGGTATCCTGCGCTATGTACGCGTTGAATACCCAGGTATCGCGTTCCAGCCAAACAATGAGATCAACGGCCTGACTTTGGGCGCTGTTGGTTCAGGTACTACGATTGATTATGTGCAAGTTTCTTACGCTGGCGACGACGCTTTCGAGTGGTTTGGTGGTACCGTAAATGCAAAACACTTGATCGCTTATCGCGCTCTGGATGATGATTTTGATACGGACAATGGTTTTGCAGGTAATATCCAATACGCACTCTCTGTACGCGACCCACAGGTTGCAGACGTAAGTGGCTCGAATGGCTTTGAATCTGATAACAATGCTGCTGGAGATGCTACTACGCCTAAAACAGCACCGTCCTTCTCAAACGTTACCATCGTTGGACCTTCTGGTACTCCAAATTCTAACTACAGGCGTGCAGCTCACCTGCGTAGAAACACTGAACTGGGCCTTTTCAACAGCTTATTGGTGGGGAACTACCCAGTTGGTCTATTCATAGATGGAGCTGCTACAACGGCCAACGCAACAAGCGGTTCGCTGGAAGTGAAAAACACTTTTTTTGCAGGCCAAACGGATCTTTTGAATGGAACAGCGCCATTTGATATTGATGCATGGTTTGCTACAACAGGTTTTGGCAATCAGCAATATACCACCAATGCAGAGGCGAAATTGAGAGATCCATTCACCATTGACGCTCCGAATGCACAACCTGCCTTTGGTTCACCAGTATCGGGTGCTGGCGCGTTTACGGCACCACGGATTAACAAGCCATTCTTTGATAAAGTAAATTACGTTGGCGCATTTGCTGGTGTCAATGGTACTGCTTCTGACTGGACTTGTGGTTGGGCAAAATACCTTGTGCTGAACACGGATTGTTTCGCAGGCTCAGTAGGGACAAAAGATATCGCTAACTATGCAAGCGACATCAAATTATACCCAACCATGACCAGCGATCAAGCTACGCTTGAAATCAACCTGCTTAGTTCAGTTGAGCTGCAAGTGGACATCTTTGGCATAGACGGTCAATACTATGGTCAACAGGTGAATGAAAAAGCTCCTGCTGGTCAGCAAACTTTTTCATTGACCACCAGCCAATTGTCTGCTGGTTTCTACTTCGTCCGTATTCAAGCGGGTGATGCAGTGACCGCAGAAAAGCTGATCGTGGTTCGTTAAGGACGGCTACTTAGACCTGACCAAACCATACGTTGACGGCAGGGCACAATATTTGTGTCCTGCCGTTTTTTTTGCCACATCACTTTCAGATAGAAAATTACCTTTGGGGTTAATTGTCATGTCGTCATTGATCGTCATTTCGTCATTAATCGTCATTTCGTCATTATCAATGACCCAATGACGATTAATGACGAAATGACCCAATGACGATTAATGACGAATCACCAAACCTCCACACCATGTTTTACTTTCGCCTCAACCGTATCCTGATCCATTCCAATCTCCGTAAAACTCTGTTAAGAAAACGCGACAAGACCGACGTTGAAATCTATTGCTTCGTCACGTCGGGCACGCACCCGTTGCCGGCGCTGAAAGGCCTGACCGCCGAGTCTGACGAAGACAAAAAAAGTGCCATGTTGAAGAAAGCGGTACAGCAGGCCATAGACACCCGGATTTTCACACCCGTGGAAAATGTCAAAGACAACCATGTGTTGACTTTTGGCGACACGGGTTTTGTCTTGTATGAAGACGACAAAATTCCTGACGATTTTCACTTTCAACTCGTGCTAATTGGCAGCCGCAGCAAACAGCGGAATACCGCCAAACTTCTTCAAGAGGTAGCAAATGATGTGGAATTCCCCGGCTTTCTAAAATCCGCTGGGCAACTTGTGGGTGTTTCTGCCAACCCCGCCGTAGCCGTTGGTGCAGCGATTGGGAAGTTTCTTACGGGCTACCTTCTCCGTATAGCGTCTGAACAAGACGACGATCAATTGGGCCTTGTCTATCAAAGCTGGAATCGCATGGAACATTACCCTCATGGAGAACGCAAACGCGATGACAACCTAGACTTAACGGGCAATATCCGCTACGATTACTCGCTTTTTGGCTTCGAAAAGCCTAAGCGGAAAAAGAAGGATGCGCCTGTAGGGTGAAATTCATTTCGCCTCTGCTGTATGGTGAAATTCATTTCGCCACCACTGTAGGGCGAAATTTATTTCGCCACACCCGCAGGTTAAAATTTATTTTACCACCAAAAGCAGGCGCTCCGAATTTAACCGGGTACTCAAATTAACCCATTTAAGGAACGAGTAAAAAATAACTTGTTATTTTCATCTGATTCCTTTCCGCCCATACCGCCCATCTTTTTGATAAAGGAGCCCCGCTATTCGCACAAAAAGATAGTTGTCTGATTTTCCAGCCGTACACTTCTTTTTTGCGGCTTGTCATTCTGAACGTAGTGAAGAATCTGAGGCCGAAGGCCTAAAATTTAGAAGAAAAAGCTTCGGCCTTCGGCCTCAGATTCTTCACTACGTTCAGAATGACAAGCAAT
>JBBQLD010000069.1:0-14112 GCA_038327555.1 Chitinophagales bacterium | reverse complement strand
GATAGTTTGGTCAGATTATTTTGAGATGAGACTAGGCGCGACGAAGGATTGTAGCGGGCTCTCCATGACTGAGGCGCAACAAAGTATCAGTTCAAAAGAGTCGAACAAACCGTCAAAAACTTCGTGCCCCTGCCACTAGGTATTATTTTCACGTTCCTAAATTTAATTTTTACCATGAAGAACTATCTGCGTATCCTTTGTCCATTGGCGTTACTCCTCTTTGCTGCTTGCAAGGAGCAACCTATTCTTATCCCCGATCCAAGCCTTAATGTGACTGGAAGAACGGTGTTGGTGGAAGAGATAACTGGCGTGCGCTGCCAAAACTGTCCAATTGGCACTCAAACGCTTGTGGCTTTGCAACAACAATATGGTAAAGATAAATTGGTTGTTGTATCCATTCATGCAGCTGGCTCTTTTTCCATTCCCTATGCTTCTAGCCAAATTGATTTTCGCTCAGCAGAAACCCAGGAACTCGCCAATTATATAGGTGCACTTGAAGGCTTTCCTACAGCATCTATTAACAGGCGGCTATTGGCCAATGAAACATCAATCTTCATTACTCCTCACACCCGTTGGGGCGGTGAAGTGGCGCAAGATTTGCAAATTGATCCTAGCCTAGCGGTTACTGTGAAAAACACTTTTGATCCTGGTTCCCGCGCGCTTGAAATCGAAATTGGGCTGCTGCCAGATCAATCGCTTACCGCAGGATATCGATTGACGGTTTTAATTACTCAAGACAGCATTGTGGATCCCCAGCTCAATGGCTCAACGCTGATTACCAATTATATTCACCGTCACGTAGTCCGTGATGTAGTAACTGCTTCGAGCGGCGACATCCTTGAAACGCCATTAGAAGTAGGCCAGCTAGTCAATAAAAAATACAATGTTATACTTCCCGCAGATTGGGAGGCAAAACATTGCAGCGTTGTTGCTTATGTGCATCGTGGCATCACAGATAAAGAAGTATTGCAGGTGGCTGAAAAACATGTAATTGAGTAGAAATCCCATGTGGCCCAAAGAACCCCACTAAAAGTTTTAGCTTTTAACGGGGTTCTTTTTTTTTGCCGTAGTACCTTTGCCGCCGCAAAACCAGTCCACCCTTCCACCATACGTGAAATGGAAAATATGGGAGGCCTTAATACCGTCAAACATCAACCGTCAACCGTCAACCGTTCAAACAATGTTTCACTTAACCGAAGAGCATATTGCAGTTCAACAAGCCGCAAGAGATTTTGCTCAAAATGAACTCAAGCCAGGCGTAATCGAACGCGACAGCAAAGGCCAGTACCCCACCGAGCAAGTTAAAATGTTGGGCGAACTCGGCTTCCTTGGCATGATGGTTTCGCCCGAATATGGCGGCGGAGGTATGGACTCACTTTCTTACGTGCTTGCCATGGAAGAAATATCCAAAGTGGACAACTCCTGCTCCGTGATTATGTCGGTGAATAACTCCTTGATTTGCTCGGGTATTGAGACGTTTGGCACAGAAACGCAAAAGCGCAAATATTTACCCAAACTTGCCTCTGGCGAATGGATTGGCTCTTTTTGCCTTTCCGAACCAGAAGCAGGCTCTGATGCTACAAGTCAGAGAACCCTTGCTGTGGATATGGGCGACCATTACCTTTTAAGCGGCACGAAAAACTGGATTACCAATGGCGTAACTTCAAAACTCCATCTCGTGATGGCGCAGACAGACGTTGGGAAAGGACATAAAGGCATTAATTGTCTTATTGTAGAGGCAGATTGGCAAGGCGTGACCATTGGCGCGAAGGAGGATAAACTAGGTATCCGTTCTTCCGACACCACTTCAATCATGTACTCAGACGTAAAGGTGCCCAAGGAAAACCGCATCGGTGAAGATGGATTCGGCTTCAAATTCGCTATGAAAACCCTTTCAGGCGGGCGAATTGGTATTGCTTCTCAAGCTTTGGGAATTGCAGCCGGGGCCTATGAACTTTCCGTAGCCTATGCGAAAGAACGCCAGGCTTTTGGCAAACCGATCAGCCAACATCAAGCTATTGCATTTAAAATCGCAGATATGGCCACTGAAATTGAAGCAGCGCGCTTGCTTGTTTATCGCGCGGCTGCTATGAAAGATCAGCACCTAAACTACGATCAGGCTGCTGCCATGGCCAAATTATTTGCTTCTGATGTGGCGATGCGCCATACAGTAGAAGCGGTTCAAATTCATGGCGGATATGGTTTCGTGAAAGAATACCACGTGGAACGCTTGATGCGTGATGCAAAAATAACTCAGATTTACGAAGGTACTTCTGAAATACAGCGCGTCGTTATATCGCGCAACATACTCAATGGCGAACTCTACGTTCCAATGATTTAATGTGGTCCATGCATTCCATTTTTGAATACCAACTGTTCAGCATAGCCGAATATCATTTCACCATGGCTATGTTGACCGGGTTGGTCTTGGTGTGGCTGCTCACAACACTGCTGCTTCGCACTATCCGCCGATTGATAAACAGGGGCGGCGCGCGGCTTTTGAACTTATCTGATAAAGGCCGGCGAATGTCGCTTTATCTCCTTGCTAAATATTTTATCTGGACGGTGGCAGTGGCGGTGATGCTAGAAATGGTGGGTATCCACATTTCAGTGATTTTGGCGGGTTCGGCAGCCTTATTAGTAGGTCTTGGTCTAGGCGTGCAGCCAATTTTTCGGGACATTGTTTCCGGCATTTTCCTGCTTTTTGAAGGTACAATTGAAATTGGTGATGTACTTGAGCTAGATGGGAAAGTGGGCCGTGTAGAAGAAATAAATCTTCGAACGTCTAAAGTGCTCACCCGCGATGATCAGACGATGATTGTGCCAAACCATAAATTCATCACAGAAAATGTATTGAATTGGACGCACCACGATACCAATCCTTCAGCTTTTCGCATACAAGTGCGGGTTGCCTATGAAGTCGATGAACGCCAAATGATAGCGCTGTTAACCACTGTGGTGAACGCCCAGGCAGATATTGTGAACAACGACCCCGAGCGTCTTCCACAGATCCGAATTTCTGATTTTCAGGAAAAATGCGTGCTGTATGAGCTCAAGTTTTGGACTCAGAAAAAGTTTGAGGCTGAACAGGTGCAGAGCGACCTGCGGTTTGCCATTCAGCAGCAACTTAGAGCACAAAACATTCCATTTCCAAAGGATTGATTGTTAGAGGTTGTTATTTCATCGGTACTCAGCACAAAATCCCTAGCATGCTCTTATACCAACTGGTGGAAGAGGCATTAGTCTTTCACCAGATCCACCCAGCGCCTTACTGGCGTTCTATTGAGGGGCAGCCATTCCCCCGTTTCCCAATTTAAGGCTTCTAAACCCTTTACATTCAGTTTGTAATCAAACTGGGAAGGGATGTCGTGCGCATAGCCGTGATAGTAAAAGTCCATACCCATTTCTTTAGCGATCAATAACTCCAAAAGCATGGTGAGTGTACCGAGGCTTCGACGACTATGCGCTGGATCGAACACACAATAGGTGCCAGAAACCGCCTTCTGACCCAGGTGAAAAAAAGAGCAGGCGATAAGTTCGTTGTTCAGCTGCACCTCCAGTTCACGACCCTCTGTAGGGTAAAGGTTTGGCGACTCCGCATGAATAAAGGAAGCAAGTGTGGTGGACTGTTTTTCTTGAAAACGTACCTGGTGTAGCTCGAAAAGCCGTTCGCGCGCTGAATCGAATCGGGCAGGAGCACTTAAAACCCGAAGATCTGCATTTCGTCGAAGCGTTTGGCGCTGGCCTTTAGAGGGTTCAAACTGTGCCAATCGAACCCGAAGTGGAATAGTGCGACAAAGTTTCCGATCCCAGGTGGAAAAATTATGCCTTACAAAACGCCGTCCAAGCAGCCGCCAGCCTTCAGAAAGGATACGATCCAGGCCAACAGGGTCTAGCTGAACCATTTCGGAACGTTCGTCAATTACATTTTCAAGGATGGTGGTACTGCTCATGATGGGGCAAATTTCGGTATTTCTACGATAAGGAACACTTAAGTATTTTGGCGATCCTGGGCCTGGATTTTTTTAAACTTAAATCAAAAAACTTGATTTTTAAAAACAGAAGCAAGTAGTGTGTAGAGTGATTCCAAACAACAAACATTTCTCTCAAAGCGCTGTTTGAAGGCGATCGTTGGTAAATGTCAAATCAAGCAAAAAAAGCCTTTATTTTCTGTCCTTTTTTCGAAAGCTTGTGCCATAAATACTGCGTATCGTTGTGTTGTTCATTAAAAAATTTAAGTATGCCTGTCTTTCTCTTTTTCCTGTCTCATTGGTTCGTATCTATCTTTTTTCAAACTTTTTTTCATCACCGTTACGCCTCGCATAAAATGTTCACGATGAACAAATTCTGGGAGCGTACTTTTCATTTTCTGACTTACGTATCGCAAGGTTCATCCTACCTCGTCCCCAAGGCATACGCGATTATGCACCGAATGCATCACGCTTTTTCGGACACCGAAAAAGACCCGCATTCGCCCCATTTTTTCAAAGACGTTTTTGGACTGATGGCGCACACTGCCAAAATTTTTAACGGCTTGATGCACAGCACACTGAAGGTAGCTCCAAATTTCTTAGGTAATTACCCTACGTGGAATTGGCTGGACAAATTCGGCAATTCTTGGTTCTCCCGCTTGGCTTGGGGAGCCGGATACATTATTTTTTATGTGGTATTTGCTACTTCCTGGTGGATGTACCTGCTCCTTCCCCTTCATTTTTTAATGGGTCCGATTCACGGCGCGGCAGTCAATTGGTGTGGACACAAATATGGGTATCGAAACTTCAACAACGGCGACGATTCGCGTAACACCCTTCCTTTTGACTTTTTGCTTTTGGGTGAGCTGTTCCAAAATAACCACCATAAACATCCGAATAGCCCGAATTTTGCTTCAAGATCCTGGGAGTTTGATCCTATGTACCCGGTGCTTCGACTTATGCATCACTCGAGGATTATTACACTAAAGAGGGCTTAGTTCTACCTTGTCAGATCGGCCGAGCTGCGGCTAGTATGACAAAGTAGAATTAGGAACGCGGTCAAAATATAGCAACAGTTTTGGGTTGGCGTTTTTGTCTCTGTCAAGGCATAAATTATTATTCATTCGCTTCTAAAGCTTGAAAAAAAGCCTCGTCAACGATATCGTTGGCGAGGCTTTAATATTTGATTTTCAAAGCGATAAGTTAGACCAATACTTCTGGCACAAACTGTTTGTATACCCCTGCCTGCATTTTTTCACGAACGGCAGAAAATGCGTCTAGGGTGATTTGGATATCTTCTTCCGTATGTTCCGAAGTTGGGATAAGGCGCAGAATCAACATTCCTTTTGGAATGACTGGATAGGCGACCATCGAGCAGAAAACGCCATAATTATCGCGCAGATCTTTCACCAATGCCATGGCTTCTTCCACTTGTCCAAACATATAAACAGGGGTCACACAGGTATTGGTGTCCCCGATATCAAAACCACGAGCCTTGAGCCCACTTTGTAAGATGCGCACGTTGTGCCAAAGTTTTTCGCGCAATTCAGGCTGGTCGCGCAGCAATTCAAAACGCTTCAGAAGACCTTCTACCAAGGGCATAGGCAACGATTTGGCGAAGATCTGGCTGCGCATATTGTACTTCAAAAACTGAATAATCTCGGGCTGAGCAGCAATAAAACCGCCAATAAGTGCCATACTTTTAGCAAAAGTGCTGAAATAGACGTCTACATCATCCGTCACATTCTGTTCCTCTGCGGTGCCAGCCCCTGTTTTGCCGAGCATCCCGAATCCGTGTGCGTCGTCAATGAAAAGTCGGAAGCCATATTTTTCTTTCAGGGTACAAACTTCGCGGAGTTTGCCCTGATCCCCGCGCATGCCAAATACGCCCTCTGTGACGACCAGAATACCTCCGCCGCTCTCATCCGTGAGGCGTTTGGCTCGCACCAGACATTTTTCGAGGCTCGCGATATCGTTGTGTGTGTAGGCAAAACGTTTCCCTATGTGCATGCGCATGGCATCAACGATACAAGCGTGGCTTTCGGAATCATATACCACTACATCGTGGCGGGTGAGGAGCGCGTCAATGGCAGACATGACGCCTTGATAGCCGTAATTCACGAGTAAGCCGGCTGGTTTGCCGACGTAGTGGGCGAGTTGGGTCTCAAGTTTTTGGTGTAGTTGCGTATCGCCACTCATCATACGGGCACCCATTGGATAGGCGAACCCCCAACGGGCTGCTGCTTCTGCGTCGGTTTTTCGCACTTCGGGGTGATTGGCTAAACCGAGGTAATTATTGATGCTCCAGCATACCACCTCTTTGCCTTGGAATGTCATGCGATTGCCGAGTTCGCCCTCTAATTTAGGGAACATGTAGTAGCCTTCTGCCACATCGGCGTATTTGCCCAATGGGCCTGCTTGATTGAAAATGCGGTCGAATAAATCCACGGTTCGTTTATATAATTTGTGAGTGATGAATTTGCCGTAGACTTCGTAGGGTTTTAAAGACCTAGGAAGTTTGAGTGGGGAAATTGCTGCAACTGTCTGCTAAGCTCCATATTGGTAAATGTACAGGCCCAATGCTTTGTCAGCCTTTTGATTTAAGATTGCGGATTACATGATTTTTGATTGTTGATGAAGTAGTTCACACCAATATTTGTATCGTGTCCAGAATTTTTCACTGACATTAGCAGCATACCCCAAGCTCCTTGAAAAACATCAACAATCAAAAATCATGTAATTCGCAATCTGAAATCAAAAAAGGGTCTGTTAGGCCAATACATCTTCTTCCAAAAATCCTTGCTGGATCATCCATTTATCGCTGAAAAACTTGGTTACATATTTTGAACCGTGGTCTGAGAAAATCAAGACTACAACATCATCTTCTGTCAATTCGTTTTGAATTTGTTCGAGGGCTTGAAGCGCTGCGCCGCTAGAATACCCCACCATCATACCTTCCATACGAGCCAGTTCGCGAGCTCGAAGGGCACTGTCTTTGTCTGTCACTTTGACAAACCGATCAATCAGATCAAAGTCCATATTGGCCGGGATGATGTTTTTTCCGGTGCCCTCGATGCTGTAGGGGTAGATTTCCTTTTCGTCATACACGCCAGTCTCGTGGTACTTCTGCAATACAGAACCATAGGCATCTACACCAATGATTTTCAATGCGGGGTTTTGCTCGCGGAGATATCGGCCACTGCCACAAATGGTACCTCCTGTGCTGGTGGCGCCTATGAGATGGGTAATGCGCCCGGCTGTTTGTTCCCAGATTTCAGGGCCAGTACTAAGGTAATGCGCTTCGCCGTTTTCCAGGTTGTAATTCTGGTTGATATAATAAGCCCCCGGAATATCTTTAGCCAGTTGCTCTGCACGACGGTAATATGATGCTGGATCGTTGGGCTTGGCCTCCTGTGGGCAAAGATGCACCTCCGCACCCATGGCCTTAAGGTTATTCAGCTTGTCTTCACTGATTTTGCTGGTTACCGTGAGCACACACTTATACCCTTTAATGGCAGCCACCATGGCCAGACTAAAACCTGTATTACCGCTGGTGGCATCTACAATTGTTCCTCCGGGCTTAAGTTTGCCGAGACGCTCAGCACGTTCGATCATGTGCAGTGCAATACGATCTTTGGCACTTAAACCGGGGTTAAAGGCTTCTATTTTGGCATATACCGTAGCTGGAATGTGCAGGACGATATTATTCAGACGAATAAGGGGGGTTTTGCCAATTGTCTCAAGGATGTTGTTGAAAACCATGCGCCAAAGACTTTTTAAGAGATGAAAGGACAGGTGAAATCGGAGTGCAAAAGTAAATAGAAAACTCCTTTGGAAGGCTGCTCTTTTTATTAATGTAAAATTAACAAAAAAAATATTGGGTATTACTATAGATCCCAGAACAGATTAATACCTTCGTCAACTTATTGCAAAACAATAACTTGCAAGCCAAAAGCAGACTAAATCGTTTCACTTTTAATCAACACACACACTATGCTTGTTTTATTTACTGCTGTGGCTACTATTGCGATCGTACGTTTTTATCCGCAAGTAGTTGGCTACTTTTCCGCCAATGCTACCCGTCGTTGACAGGTCGGCTTGTTTTTTAATCTCACACCGCTTTGTGTTCTTCAAAAAACTTAGATAGGCTGACCATTCCCCCGGTCAGCCTTTTTTTGGATTTTTTTTTCAGAAAGCCAATGTTGCTTTATTCCGAACACGTTCCTTAGTTTGCGCCAAAATCAACCGACTTCTTCATGCGCGACCTTTCGAAATTGCTCGATTTAATTGCTTCGTTTTCCCAGGAAAACCCATTTCCAACTTCGCCGATAGCGCTATATGAACCCTGTGACTATATACTTACGCTAGGCGGAAAACGTTTGCGCCCAGCTTTGGTTCTGATGGGGTATGAACTTTTTCAGGATAACGTAGAAACGGCACTCCCGGCGGCTTGGGCGGTCGAACTTTTCCACAATTTCTCGTTGATGCACGACGACATTATGGACGCGGCGCCCTTGCGCCGAGGTCAGCCGACGGTGCATTTTAAATGGAATACGACCACGGCAATCCTCAGCGGCGATGTAATGTTGATTTTTGCGTATCGTTTTTTGGCGCGTATTGGTGATGCCGACACGGCACTTCAGTTGATCAATATTTTCAACCGGGTGGCGACTGAAGTTTGCGAAGGTCAGCAAATGGATGTGGACTTTGAGACGCTGTCAGCGGTAACCATTCCAGAATATTTGCAGATGATTGAGCTAAAAACAGCCGTGTTGCTGGGTGGGGCATTAGAAATGGGGGCGGTATGCGCACAGGCTTCCGAAACTGATGCCCGTCATCTGTACGAATTTGGGCGTTTGGCAGGTGTTGCCTTTCAGATTCAAGACGATTTGCTGGATACTTATGGAGACCCTGCCAAATTTGGCAAGCAGGTAAGCGGCGATATTTTGCAAAATAAAAAGACGCTTCTCGTGCTGAAGACTTTGGAAATAGCACCAGCATCAGATTGTCGCGAACTACAGGAGTGGATGCAACCGAGTGCAGAAAATCCGATCGAAAAGGTGGCTGCCGTACGGGCTATTTTTGACCGGAACGCTATTCCGGAGTTGATTTCGAAAGAAAAACAGCGCTTCCAACAGGAGGCCTTTCGGCATTTGGATGCGGTACAAGTACCAGAAGCGCGAAAAGCTATTTTAAAAAAGACTGTGGCGGATTTGTTGGAGCGGGAGCAATAGCGAAGAAAGTTTCAAGTTTTTAGTTTCAAGTGGCAAGTCTCAAGGTGGACCTGCCCTCTTGAAACTTACCATTTAGCTTAATTTTTGATATTTTATTTTGGATTACGGGACTTGGAATGGTCAAGTCTGCGGTCCAAAGTCTAGTGCTCTATTTCCCCAATTCTATTTTTGCGATAAGTGCTTTGATCTCATCTAATTCTTCCGTGCTGGCTTGGTGGTTACCAAGGGCTTGCATCACGAGCCGGGCGGAGCTCCCTCTGAAAGTGTTGTCTACAAACTGTTGCAGTAGAAGCCTTTGCGTGTCGCTCTCCTGAACCGTAGCCGTATAGGCGTGTGTGCGTCCTTCCTCTATTCGAGTGACCAACCCTTTTTCAAACATAATTTGCATCAGTTTCAAGGTGGTTGTGTAGCCCGCAGGCTCTTTAGCACTTGGGTTGCTTCGACGCTGCTCATTGAGCAGATCGTTCACTGTACGTACGGTACTGGGGCCTTGAGCCCATAAAATGTGCAGGATTTCGAGTTCTGAATCGGTGGGCTTGGAAATCATTTTTTTGTTGATTTGTGTATGTAGTGATTTGGTGATTTGTTACCCGCCGAAGCTTGGGCGAAGGAAGGCATGATGTAAACCTTAAATACAAAGATTCTACGAAAGGCTTCGTAGTTGTAAGTTTTTCTACGAATATTTTCGTAGATACTTCAAAACATATCTTTTTGAAAAAATTTAGAACCTAATTGTTTGAAATACAATAGAATAGGTTTTTTTTATTTTTTTTAAAAAAAACCTGGCAGCGCTTGAATAATCCCGCACGTTATCCATTCGTCTTTAGGCGCTCCAAAAAAGCGTCGTACTTTTTAATCAATAAACCGACAATACTTAACCATGACAGCAACTTTCACGTACACTTTGGTTCTTGCCGCAATTTACGCAGGCCGAAAAATTTATGCCTTGAAAACCCCAACAACAGCCTAACCAAATTTTTTCACCACAATTAGTAACAAAGCCCCGCCGAGCGCAAGCTCGACGGGGCTTTGTGTTGTAGCGCGAACTTTAGTTCGCGATTTGTATCGCATGCGAACTATAGTTCGCGAAAAATATAAAGTGACTATCCAGATATTTTACCTCGTCACAACACGTCTATTAATCTATTAAACACGTAGTAAGATCGAACCCATAGATTTCAGAATCAACAAACTATGTGACCTATGTTGCTATTTGTCTTTCAGCCGTACACTTTTTTATTTTGAAAATTTGCGCGTTCAAATTGTTTATCATTCTGAACGTAGTGAAGAATCTGAGGCCGAAGGCCGAAGCTATTTCTTCTAAATTTTAGGCCTTCGGCCTCAGATTCTTCACTACGTTCAGAATGACAAACCACAAAAAAGAAGTGTACGGCTGGAAAGCTATTTGTTTTAAAATCATCATACTAGGAGCGTACTGGGGTCAAAATAAATGGCTCTCTTTGAAGTCGGAGTAAAACATGTGGATAGTCATTAAGCGTAATTCAGCGTTTCGTTTTTTAAAGGCGAACTAAAGTTCACACTATATGCTTAAAAAGGCGAACTAAAGTTCACACTACGTGCTTAAAAAGGCGAACTAAAGTTCACGCTACATGCTTAAAAGGGCGAACTAAAGTTCACGCTACATGCTTAAAAAGGCGAACTAAAGTTCACACTACGTGCTTGAGGGCTTCAAGTCGTGCCACCACAGGTAATTCGAGCTATTCAGGGTTGAATCTCAAGTCAAGCCTGAAAACAGGCCAAGTTTTTATCTCACTATCACCAGTTTTTTCGTAATCGTACCTTGCTCCATCACA
This sequence comes from Chitinophagales bacterium, assembly GCA_038327555.1. Taxonomy (GTDB): domain Bacteria; phylum Bacteroidota; class Bacteroidia; order Chitinophagales; family Saprospiraceae; genus M3007. The sequence goes on along the minus strand of JBBQLD010000069.1, from coordinate 3,093 downwards.
ACTTGCAGGGTATAAACACCCGTGTTTAAACTAGCTGTTTCAAGCATAGTTTCCTCTTTTTGAAAACTACCAGTCTTTTCCAGCACCAGCCGACCTGCGGCGTCAAATGCCCTTAAAGAGATGGGGCTAAGTGAACCGTAGCGCAACAGGGAAGCGCCAGAAGTCGGGTTTGGAAACAATTGAAGACTATCTCCTGGAAGTTCAGGGGCTTTAAGCGGGCTACACAAGCCAGAGAAGCCATCATCAAAAAGCGATTGAATGGCCGCTACATCGCTGAAGGTGGTACCCAGGCCACAAGGAAGTGACGGATTGGGGTGGAATGCCCAGGCGATGTCGAGTTCTTCCACTTGACCGGGTGCTAAAAATCCAAGTTTCGTAGTGCCAAGCATCCGGCGATCCGCAAAGGTAAGATTGGCCGTACACATACTCCATCCGTTTGGATCTGCAGGGTCACTTGGGAAGAGGTAGTCTGTAGGGGTGTTACCCAGGTATCCATTTCCGCCAAAGGTAAACGGAGCCCCATCTCTCCAGGTACCCGATATATAATTATAATATTCGATCGGCGTCGATGGATCAGTCGTGCCCACTGGCGGATTGCCCCCGTCTGCACCGTTTGGCGATACAAACTTGCTCAAAGGGTGGTTTAGAAAGGTAATGCTTTGTACGGGTGCAGCACCTGAAAAGGTAGGAGTACCCTGGCAGGAGTTGCCTGGCTGGCCATCCACAGCATCCTGATTGTAACCATACATGGTGTTCAAAGCAGGGTTGCAGCCTACATAATCGTCCAGAGAACAGCCTAGGTCAATATCCACCCACATACCAATAAAGGTAGAGTCAACATTTTCTGTGCCGCGGTTGATGAATTTGTGCGAAGTGAAGATGGTATTGTTCTCCACCCCGCTGGTCGGACAATTGAACGCCCAGGCGGTCAGTTGGATCTCCATTTGGAAAGCTTTTCCATTGCTGCTGGAATGTGGACTTCCACCATTTTGATCGTTGAAAACACACCAGATGATCTCAGCAGGAACAAAAGGGGAGATTCCTCTCAAAAAGACCGCTGGATAGTCGCCATTCAAGGGATTGTAAATAGCATCTGAATTGAAATCAAAAAATGGAGCGAGGTCTTGGTTGTTAGCAGGTAAATTAAAGCCATAAATATCACTGAAAAAAGGGTTTCCAAGGCCGGGCCAGCCCGCGATAGTCGGGAATTGGCTTTTTAACTGCGCTGCGGTGAGGGGAAGCGCGGCTTGGAAAGCAGCAATTTCATCATCAGTTACCCTGAAATGACGATCCCAGTTGGCGCAGGTAAACGCCTCTGTAATACCATTTTGGTCCAGAGGCCCGGCAGTATAGTCAAACCGGCTGTTGCTGCGGTAATCCACGGTGGCGAGCTTGAGGTTTCCGCCTGGATCTACGCCGCCCATCCAAAGTCCAGCAGCGAAAATAGTCGAGGGACGGGAGCTGCCCGGAGGCCCGGGATTGGGAATGAATTGACCACTGTTCAGATCAGTAAACAGGTCGCCTCCATTCAATATCCTTGCTTTAATATTATTGCCTTTAATATCAATCTGAGATTGTGGGTTGTTGCAGGCTTGGGCGGAGATAAATTGCGGAAGTGCGAGAATTGTGAGTAATAATAGTAGATTTTTCATGTAAATGCTTGTAAAGGTGATAATTGAAATGATTCCCAAAGGTAGTTTTCTTCCTTAGCGCTAGAGGTATGATTGATTGGACACCTGTTCCATAGAAGTGAATAGATCATTTCATCGAGTAAAACTGCCCAAATCGGCTAAGTTGAAAGTTTCTTTTTCCGAGCCTTTTCAAAGACACTACCTTCACCGCCTAGACCAACGCTACTTCTCTGCCATGTTCCAACGTCAAACCCGCACTTCTTTTCCAGCCCGAAACCTGTTCATTCTAGGCATAGCCGTGCTTGTCTTTTTGCTTTTTCTATTGAAAAACATAAAAAAAGACCCCACTACTGCCCCTGAGAAAAATCTCGAAAAAGAAAGCATAAATTCTAAAGACAGCAGCATCCTCCGCCCCGCAGAGTGGTTTTTTGCCCTGCGCGAATGGCCCGATTTCCACACCGATATCCACACGTACACCGATGCTTTAGGTGCAGCACAGGCGTCGGTGTTGGCCGCGAGGTCTCGCGATGGCAATATGGGTTTTTCTGCCCCCTGGAAACTCGAAGGCCCTGGAAATATCGGGGCGCGCATCAATACTATTGCGGTACACCCCTCAGACCCAAACATCATATATATTGGGTATTCACATGGTGGTGTGTGGAAAACAGAGGACGGCGGCCAAAGCTGGAAATCAGTTTTTGACGATCAAAATTTCCTCTCCATAGGCGACATCACTTTTGATCCAAGTCATCCCAGCGTGGTGTATGTCGGCACGGGCGATCCAAATATCAGTGGCTATCCCTTCATTGGCGATGGTGTCTGGCGCAGTGTAGATGGTGGAGATACTTGGCAGCATCTCGGACTTGATGCACAGCGCATCGTATCTAAGATCATTGTACACCCAATGCTTCCTTCGCGCATATTTGTGGCTACGATGGGCCTGCCTTTTGAACGAAACAACGATAGGGGGCTTTATAAATCCACGACCCTGGGCTCTTCCTGGCAACAAAAACTTTTCGTCAACAACGAGTCGGGGGTCATTGATATGGTCATGTCACCCACCGATCCGAATACGCTTTATGCAGCCGTCTGGGATCGTATCCGGAGCAATCAGGAAAGCATTGTGAGCGGCGAAAATGCCCGGATCTGGAAGTCTGTGGATGGGGGCGATAACTGGACAAAATTGGGCGGAGGGTTGCCAGAAGATGTATACAGCCGTATCGGTCTGGCGATCGACCCTTCCAATGCCAACCACCTTTTTGCCTCGTATGTGAATACAAGCCTCTCGTTTTCGGGGCTTTTTGAAACTTTTGATGGCGGTGAAACCTGGAACAATAACCCATGTCAGGGCTTAGATTTTGGATTTCAGAGCAATTTTGCCTGGTATTTCGGAAAAGTCCGCATTAATCCCTACAACGCCTCAGATGTTTGGCTGCTCGGGGTGCAAAGTTGGCGATCTCTG
>JBBQLD010000068.1:0-14455 GCA_038327555.1 Chitinophagales bacterium | reverse complement strand
AGCCACAGCTTGCTTAGAAAGGTCATCATAGATGATCAGTGCCGGACGGCCAGTATCCCGGAAAAACTCCCCAATGCAAGCACCTGCGAATGGTGCGTAGAACTGCAATGGAGCTGGGTCAGAAGCTGATGCACACACAATACAGGTGTATGCCATAGCGCCGTATTCTTCAAGCGTGTGCGCTACAGTAGCTACGGTTGAAGCTTTTTGTCCGCAAGCAACGTAAATACAAAACACCGGTTCGCCGCGATCATAAAATTCTTTTTGATTGAGGATGGTGTCAATCGCAATGGCCGTTTTACCGGTCTGACGGTCGCCAATGATCAATTCACGTTGGCCACGGCCAATCGGAATCATTGCGTCAATGGCTTTAATACCCGTCTGAAGCGGCTCGTTTACGGGCTGACGGAAGATAACACCTGGGGCTTTACGCTCCAAAGGCATATCATATTTATCGCCAGTAATGGGGCCTTTACCGTCAATTGGCTGACCAAGTGGGTTCACAACACGCCCCAGAAAGCCTTCGCCAACTTCAATAGAGGCAATTTGGCCTGTTCGCTTTACCGAAGATCCTTCGCGGATACCTTGTGGCGAACCCATCAGTACGACGCCAACATTATCTTCTTCAAGGTTAAGTACGATGGCACGCGTGCCATTGTCAAACTCGACCAATTCGCCAGATTGAGCGCGGTTAAGGCCGTAAACACGAGCGATACCATCGCCCACTTGTAGTACGGTGCCAACCTCTTCGAGGTTAGTTTCGGCTCCAAAGCCCGACAATTGCTGTTTCAATATCGCGGAGATTTCTTCCGGTCTAACGTCTGCCATGATTCTTATAAAGTGATAAGGTGATGGAGTGATGAAGTGATTTTTTGAGCAGTTACAAAGCAAATTGCTTCAGCACTATCTCTCTTCATCACTTTATTAAAACTCTTTGATATAAAGGTTTTTCGTGAATTCAGCCTTTAATTCAGTTAGTTTGTTGGCTACTGAGGCGTCGTAACGCTTGTTGTCGAATTCAAGCACAAATCCACCCAACAAATCGGGTTCAATGCTGGTTTGAATGTCGAGATTCGGATTGGTTATGCCGCTCTTGAGTAGCTTTGATTTCAGATCATTCAATACGCTGTCACTCAAAGGCGCGGCAGAAATAACCTTCACGGTGGTGATTTTTTGCAACACCTTGTATTGGGACACAAACTCTGCTGCAATTTCTGGCAAATATCCTTCTCGGCCTTTGTTGACCAACAAGGTGAGGTATGCCATGGTGAGGCTGTCCATGCTGCTGCCAAAAAGTGCGTTTAGTGCCGAGTTTTTTCTTTCTGCACTGATAATTGGGCTTTTCAACATGAGCTGCAAATCGCGGTTTGTGGCTGCAGAAGCCAACGTTTGCACGTCGGTGCTTACTTGCGCCAGTTTGCCTTGCTCTACAGCAAGCTCAATCAACGACTTAGCGTAACGGGTAGCGATGCGGGTGACGCTCATTTTTATGTTTATGAGGGTTGATTAGGGTTGATGAGGGTTGATATCAACATGATAAACCTTCATAAACCTTCATAAACCTAATTCAGATTGATAGATTCTGCCAAAGATTTAGCGTAGGCTTCTTGCTCTGGCTTGTTTGCAAGTTCGCGACGGAGAAGTTTCTCTGCAATCTCGACGGCCATTTGGCCCGATTGGTTTTTCAAAGAGACCAATGCTGCTTGCTTTTGGTTTTCGATATCCTGAATTGCGCTTTCTACTTTGCGCTTGTACTCAGCACCAGCACGTTCTTTGGCTTCAGCGATAATTTCATCCTTCGCTTCTTTTGCTTCTTTTAAAATGGCTGAGCGCTCTTCACGTGCCTGGGCAAGAAGTTTTTCATTCTGTGCAACCAAATGAGACATTTCCTCACGCGCTTTTTTTGCCTCGTCCAGGGCGTTTTGAATGTCTAACTCGCGCTGCTTCAAGGCTTTCCCAATGGGCTTGAATGCAAATCGGCTCATTAAGAACCAAAACAGGCCAAAAATAACGGTAGTCCAAATGAGCAAGCCAGGTTCGGGCTTGATGACGGAAAAATCTGCCAAAAACAACATCTTAATGATGAGTTATGCCCACCTACGCCTAGGCTTTGGTGGGTAAAAGTTATTGTGAAGCGTTGGCTGCTTTAAAAAGCGGACAACGCTGTGAAGTTCAAAAAATCCAGGCCATAGCGTCGCCAACCGCTTCGCGCAGGCCTGGATGCGCATTTCTTACTGGCCAGGAGCCGCTACGAAGAACGACAATACCATCGCGACCAAGGCTGCGCCCTCTACAAGAGCGGCAGTCAGGATCATGTTTGCGCGGATGTCACTCATTGCTTCTGGCTGACGGGCAATGCCTTCAACGGCTTTACCACCAATCGTTCCTACACCGATACCGGCGCCGATGGCGGCCAAACCTGCTCCAATTGCTGCGTACATAGTCTTGAAATTATGAATTATGAATGAAAAATGTATTTCGGAACGCTGTTCCGTATGTTAAGCACCGGAACAGCGTTCCGGGGTACTTTAATGATGATCGCCGTGTGGTTCTTCCAATGCCATCCCGATATAGGTGGCAGACAGCATGACGAAAATGAACGCCTGGAGAAATGCGACCAAGAGTTCGAGTGTCATCATGAAGAGTGAAAGTGGAATAGCAGCTGCAGCACCGGCAATAGAACCGCCAACGCTAGTGCCTGCCTTGCCAAATATGAATATTAAACCAACGAAACACATGATAACGATGTGCCCGGCCGTGATGTTCGCAAAAAGACGAAGCAGTAAGGTGAAAGGCTTTAGAAAAAGTCCCAGGATCTCTACCGGGGTAAGAATCAAGATTTTAAGTGCTGCAGGAACACCGGGCATCCAGAGTGTATGTTCCCAGAAGTATTTTTTGGTGCTGGCGAGCATAAGGATAAAGGTCAGCATTGCCAGTACGATGGTAACGGATATGTTGCCTGTTACGTTTGCACTTCCTGGAAAGAATGGAATCTGCCCAACGAGATTAAGACCGAGAATGAAAAAGAATGCCGAAAGTAAAAAGGGCATATACTTCTCATACTTTGGACCAATAGAAGGGCGCGCCACGTCGTCGCGGATAAAAGTGTAAAAAGGCTCGACGAAATTCTGCAAACCTTTTGGCGCATGTCCGTGGGTGCGTGTGGCGGCATTAGCAGCTCTGCGGAAAACAAAAAACAACAGCAGGCAAGTCAGCAACATGGTGAAGACGTTCCGCGTGATGGAGTAATCATAGAAACTAGTTACACCTCCACCCATCAAGCCACCATCGAAAGTAGTTTTCTTGTCCAGCTCGTAGCATTTGCCCTCAGCTACCACATAATATATGTCTTTCTTTTTGCCGTTTATGGTTTTCTCCTCATGGGTTGGCTCGCTCACTTGCACCGGCCCTTTTGGAAAAGATGGATCTTGTACCCGCTGGACACTGCCATGGACAAGCACATAGCCATCTTTTGCTACCGTACCATTGCCATGATGATGGGGGTGGAAAGCAGAAGTTGAGGTGATGGTCCAGCCTTGAGCAGGTGCGTAGAGAAAGCAGGGTAGTGGAAGGTAAATATCGCCTACAATATGAATGGCGTTAGCGTCGGCAATGTGATGAACGGCAGTTTCACCTGCGTTAAACTCGCCTTCTTTTTCCTCCATGGAGTGGCCGCATCCGTGTGAAGCCGCTTCAGGGTGATCCGTAGCTTGGCCATTTTCGGCACTCGAAGGCTGTTCGTGATTTTCGGTGGTTTGCTGCGGATGCTGGTGATCTTCATGCTGTGCAAACGCCACAGTGGCTAAACCAGTGAAAATCAATGCTATCCAAGATTTGCGAATGCCTATCATATCTTTATTTTCGGAACGACTTGATCAAAATCGGCGGCAAAAGTACAATGCCATTTTCTGATAAAAAAACCTAGTGAAAGTATTTTTACAAAATAAATTGGGCGAGGAGGGTATTTGCGGTGGGAGATCGGAATTTAATTTGGGCGCGATAGTGCCGACGGCTTTGGCCGCAGGGTGGTTTTTGACAAGACTTACCCGATGAACAGGATCTAATTGCGGTGTAAAATCCTGTTCATCGGGTAAATCCTGTCAAAAAATAGTCATTGATGTCGCGCTCGGCATTCCTACGGCTAAAGTCGCCGATACATTATCGCTTTGAAAAATTTGAAAAATCCCCCAAATCCAGCGCATACTTCGAGCCTTCGTAGCGGCTTGAATTGCCGATCATCGAACTGTCGAGCACTGCGTTTTTGATCTCCGCAAAGTTCTGCACAATACTGTTGCTGATAACTGTGCCTTCTACCGTTGAATGGTGGCCTACGCTGACATGCGGCCCCACTACGCTGTGGCGGATAACCGCGTTTTCGCCTATAAAACAGGGATGAACGATGACACTGTTCTCAATCACCGCTGTCTTGGATACCAGTTGTTCAGCACGATGAAACTCAAGCATTCGGGCGTTGGAGTGCAGGATATTCTCCTTGTTGCCGCAGTCCAGCCACTCTTCAATTTCGGCCGTTCGAAACTTAGTGCCTTGATTTTTAAGCCTTTCTAACGCAGTGGTAAGTTGGTACTCGTTCTTTTCCCGGATGTCATTAGAGATGATATAGCGGAGTGAATCGCGGAGTTTTTCACCTTCTTTGAAATAGTAAATACCCACAATCGCCATATCAGAGACGAACTCGGTGGGTTTTTCTATCATCTCACTGATATAGCCGTCGGAGTCGAGTTTGACTACGCCAAAAGAAGACGGGGCATCTACTTTTTGAGTCCAGATTACACCATCTTCCTGATCGTCGAAGCTAAAATTAGCCTTAAAAAGTGTGTCTGCAAAAGCTACGATGCACTTGCCTTCCAAACTCTCCGCTGCACATGCAATGGCGTGGCCCACACCAAGGGCTTTATCTTGTGGATATAGTCTAGCCCGTGCGCCAAGTTTTTCAGCAATACTCACTAGTTCGCGCTCCACCTCGTCCCCAAAATCTCCCACTATGTAAGCAATTTCTTCAATAGGGCCAGGATAAGAGCTGGCTAGGTCTTCCACCAGTCGTTGAATTATAGGCTTTCCAGCTACGGGAATGAGTGGTTTGGGTACCGTCAGCGTGTGCGGCCTTAACCTGGTGCCGCGACCTGCCATGGGGATGATAATTTTCATACTTTTTGTTTGTTGTTGCAAAACAGTTATTTTCCAGTACTTCCAAAACCACCCACGCCTCGTTCAGAATCAAGCAATTGCTCGACCGGAAGCCATTCCACACGCTCGTGACGAGCAACCACCATTTGCGCAATGCGCTCGCCGGGCTCTATAGTTTGGGCTTGGTTGGAAAGGTTAACCACTATACACTTGATTTCACCTCGGTAGTCTGAATCAATGGTTCCGGGAGAATTTAGCATTGTGAGTCCTCTTTTAGCTGCTAGTCCGCTGCGGGGACGAATTTGAGCTTCGTAGCCAAGCGGAAGTTCAATAAAAAGACCTGTGGGTACTAAAGTCCTTTCCAGTGGTTCCAGGGTGATAGATACGGTCACATTTGCCCGAAGATCCATTCCTGCACTACCAATGGTTTCGTATTGGGGGAGGGGGAAGGGCGATTGGTTGATGATTTTAATTGTCAAGGCTGTTGTGGTTTTGTGGGACAAAAGTAGCAGAAGGTTCTGAACAAGCATTTTCTAATCCTAAAAGAGTAAGAACATTGACTTAATCCGTCTTTTCTCGACCTTTTAACAATTATCATTCCCCTATCTATATTCCCTGCGTACTTTTCGGCCACAAAAATCGATCTTAAGTTTTCAGTCTACATTTTCAGGTGCCAGAATGGACTTCAACCGCTCCAATAATCGCCTGAATCTGCTACTTCGAACTTTCCTATTTCTCATTTATCCAAAGTCATGTTTGCTTCATGAAAGCACTATTTACCATCTTAATTTCCACCTTTTCCTTCTTTTTTGTTGCCGCACAGGCTCCAGTTAATGACGACTGTTCCGGAATCATTGATCTTGGAGAGGTTCCTTATTGTTCGCAACCGGCACAATTCACCAATGTTAACGCCACGACTAGTACTATTGATCCAACAGCTAATATTCCAACTTGTTGGAATAATCTGGCCGACCGCGATGTGTGGTTTCAATTCACCTTGCCAGCCAATGGCAGTATTACGGATATTAGTATTGATGTGTGGGGCAATATTATTGGCAATGGAACCTTGCAAATGCCTCAATTGGCCGTGTATCGGGGCGATTGTGCGATTGGTGGACTAGCTGAATTGGCCTGTATTGCTGCACCACTTAGTGTAAATGAGCTGCACCTGGATATTTTTGGACTTACACCAGGCGTACCTTATTTTCTTAGAATAAACGACTATTCAGCTACTTCAAGCCCCAATGCAGGTACGTTTAAACTTTGTGTAGAACCCTACGTGCCGGATCTCAATATTGGCGATGCGCCCGGCACATCCAGTTGTAGCGGCACACTTTGGGATTCAGGTGGTCCTGATGGCGATTATGTAGAAAATGAAGATGAGACTTTTGTGATTTGCCCAACCGAGTTTCATCAGTGCATCATCCTCAATTTTATCTCCTACGCAACCGAGTTTGATTATGATTTTATTCAGATTTTTGAAGGCGATGATATTAGCGGAAATTTGATCCAAACCATAGATGGAATAGGCGCAAATTTGCAAATCCAATTGCCCTCTGATTGTGCAACTATTCTGTTTTCTTCAGATAACAGTGTCATAAATGAGGGTTTTCAAATGACCTGGCAGTGCTCTCCGGATGTTTGTGATGCCCCTCCGCCAAGCTTGCCTTCTAATGCTACTTGCGATCAAGCCTTGAACATCAACGGCTGTGATAATGGTCCGCAGGTGATGCCGCTTTCTCCTGGAGCAGGGGATCCTAATTTTATCCAGGACGGTGTTAACCAGGGGTGTTTTACTGGGCCGAGCATTGATTTCAACTTTTCGTTTTTTTACTTTCAGGCACAGTCGAACGGGAAATTTGGGTTTGCCGTTCAATCCGCAAATCCGCTTGAGGCTACAGACATTGATTTTAATGTCTGGGGCCCCATAAATAGTGTGGCCGAAATCTGCGATTTTGTGAGTACCAATCAACCAATTCGTTCTTCCTGGGATGAAGGCTCTGATCTCACTGGCCTTGCAGATGTTCACCCGGTGTTTGGGAATCCTGTAACGGATAATTTTGACTGTGGCAGCCCAGCTACTCCGGGTACAGATCCACCCTTTGGCGTCGCTGACGATTTCGTTCGGCGCATTGATGTGGTAACTGGCAAAATCTATGTTGTTATGCTGGACGATTTTAATGGCACTATCGAAAATGACGGCATAGCCATTGATTTCTCGGGTACTTCTGAAGGCGTGTTGGGGCCACTTGTGAACCCCATTTCGGTTAGTAATGACACCTTTTCATGTAGTGGCGCACCCATACAGCTCCAAGTAACTGGTGGAGTCTCCTATGCCTGGAGTCCTTCCACAGGACTCTCTTGTAATTCCTGTCCGAACCCTTTTGCAAGCCCAAGCCAAACCACCACTTATGAGATAAAAGTAATTGATGTTTGTCAAAATGTGACAGAGTCAGTTACGATTTCAGTTGGACCAACGGTATTGGTTCAAAATGACACCGCCATCTGTAATGGACAAAGTGTTGCACTTGCATATACCGCACCTCAATCTGGCGTGACCTACACTTGGACGCCCAATGACGGTTCCCTTTCTGACCCAACAGCTGCCAACCCAATCGCGACGCCACAACAAACTACGGTTTATTCCTTAACTGCCATTTCCGGACCATGTTCCGTTACAAAAGTGGTTACGGTAGCCGTAGTAAACCTTGATTTGGCAATTAGCATACAGGACACTAGTATTTGCCGTGGGCAATCCGTTGAAATACTAGCTACGGCTTTGCCAACCAGCGTCCCGATCAACTGGTCGCCACTGATTCAACTTCAAGTCCAACCTGGAGGCATGACTGCCATTGCTAGTCCGACGACTAATATTGTATATACAGTCACAGCTTCATTACCTGGTTGTGCCCGTAAAGAAACGGTAAGTATAAAAGTTGACAGCTTGCCGACTAACTTAGCGCTCTCACCTGCCGATACCTCTGTTTGTGGCGGACAACAGGTTTTACTCGTTTCTCCTTCGTATTCAGGTTCGAATTTTCCAGGGCTTCAATTTGTTTGGCAAACTCTGGCTGGCCAAATCCTTCCAGATGATGAGTTTTTTTTACTGGTAAATCCTTTGGAAACAACTGTTTATCAAAGAATATCCATCAATGGCGCATGCGTGGATACTGCATCTGCTATGATTCAAGTAATCCCAGTGCCTGTGCTAACGATTTCACCTTCCAGCCCGCAACTATGTATTGGAGAAAGCATTCCCTTGGCAGTTGGAAATGCCGCAGGGCTTACAAATCTGCAATGGTCGCCCCCTATTGGCTTAAGTTGTATAACCTGTACTAATCCTAATGCCGCACCTTCCACAACAACTACTTACCAATTTACGGCAGATGTATCAAATGGCTGCACGGCAACAGCTTCAGTAATTGTCGAAGTGAATCAACAACCTAAGTTTCAATTTCCTAAGGACACGCTTTGTGCAGGCGAAAGTATTTTGTTGAACCTTGTTGAAGACACTACTGTAACCTATTCTTGGACCGCAAACCCACCTAGCTTTATTTCTACCGCAGCTCAGCCAACAGATACCCCTGCACAAACTACTACTTATCTGGTAACTCTGGAAAACGGCTGTACGGTTCAAGAACAGTTCGTTATCCAAGTAATCCCTTCAGGAAATTTACTTGTAAGTGATAATGATACCGTTTGCGCAGGGGTTTCCGCGCAACTTACAGCATCAGGTAGTTATCCAGGCATCTACAACTGGAGCAATGATGCAACTGGACAGGTAATTAGTGTTTTGTCCACCCAGACGGCTACCTATACTGTTACTTACAGTTATCCACTTCAAAATCCGCAGTGCCAACTCCAAGATTCTATTACAATTGGTGTACAAGGTGAAATAGCTCAAGTGCAATTTCCAGCCGACACCTTGCTTTGCCCTGGAGAAGGTGTTTTGCTAAATACTAGTGTTACCCCCGGTGCTACCTATTTCTGGAGCTCAGACCCGGCAATTTTCAGTTCTAATGATGCAACGCCGCCAATATTTTATCCGGAGGAGTCAGCTACCTATACGGTGACGACAACGCTGGATAATTGTACGGTCTCCTATGAGGTAGAGGTTACTGTATTCAATCCACAAATGATGGTCAGCGAAGACACCACTATTTGTGCTGGAGAGCCTGTTATGTTGAGCGCAGAGGCCCTGCTTACTGGAACTTATTTCTGGAACCCCGGTGGGATGACAGCGACTTTTGTTGACACCGTTTCAGTAAATAGTCAATATGCCCTAAGGTTTGAATACGGGGAAGGCTGTGTTTACGAGGATACTGTGCATGTAATGGTCAGACCAAACTTTACACTAAAACTTGTAAGCGATCCGGATACCAATCGAGTTGATATAGGCGTGCCGATCATGTTGGATGCGTTCTTGCCAGGTACAAACTCCAATAATTTCATTTTCACCTGGTTGGAAAACAATTCAGATCCAGTCGGCAATACGCAGCAAATCACGGTCACACCAATCATTAATGACAGTACAGTGACTTATTTTGTAACCGTAGTTTCTCCTTCCGGTTGCACCCAAACTGAATCGATCACGTTCACCATTATTCAACCAAACATTAAAGTGCCCAATGCTTTCACGCCTAATGGGGACGGTTTTAATGATTCTTTTGGGTTGGCCATTGTAGAGGGTGTAGCCAGCGTGGAGAAAATGGAGGTTTACAGTCGTTGGGGACAAAAAGTTTTTGCTAGTAACGAACCAAACGCTCGTTGGGATGGCACAATAGACGGGAAAGACGCGCCATCTGACGTTTATGTCTTCAATATTTTTTATCGTGGCGGCGATGGAGCATTAGCAGTTGCAAGAGGAGAGGTTACGTTATTAAGGTAAATTCGCCAGACTAGTTTGTACTGTACAACGAAACAACTGGGTTATTTTTGGCGTTTCGATACAGCTTGCAAAAATATTTTTGAGTTATGAAAAAATTGTTGTGTCAAATCCTTTTTCCCGCTATAGCTATGGTGATTGCGGTGCTTTGCCCAAGTGCCATTTTTGCCCAAAATACCATCGGAGGGGTAAAAATCACCGTTCCCGAAGCAGAGGTAAAACGTCAGAGTCAATTCCTTGTGGCGGAACGGGAACGTCTCCTGAATCACAACGATAAAGCACTTGAACTTTACAAGAAATTCACGTACGACCATCCGGAGGTGGATGCTGGCTGGTATGGTCTTGCTCGGGCCAATACCAGTCTTAAGGACTTTCCCAACGCAATAGAGTCTATTGGCCGAGCCGTTATCCTGGCTCCTGACAACCAATGGTATAGTATCTATCAAGCATCTCTTTTTGAAAAGGTCGGTCGGTTGACTGAGGCGGTTGGGGTTTATGAGGCCTTGATAAAGCGATTTCCACAGACCATTGAGTTTTATGAAAAACTTTCTTACCTCTGCCTGCAAAATGAAGACCCCAAACGTGCGCTGAAGGCACTTGACAAATGGGAAAGTTTAGTAGGCGTGAATGAGGAAATAGCCTTTAAAAAACACGTCATCTATATACGCCAGGGTGATCTCAAGAAGGCAGCTGGTGAATATAAAAAGCTCTCGGACGCCTATCCCAATGAACTCAAATACCGCCGCGAACTAGCGCAGTATTATGATGAAATTGGAGATAAAGTCAATGCCAAAGCTGCATATTTGGAAATCCTCCGTAGGGATCCAAATGACCCAACTGCCCGAATAGCCATGGCGGGTGGCCAAAACAATTCGGGTGAAGCAAAACTCGCTGCTTTGTCCCTATTATTTGATGATCCTAAAGTGCCTCTGGATGAAAAGGTGAAGGCGATTTTGCCCTATCTTCAAAAAATGAGTGCAGAAAAGGATGAAGCACTTACTAAAAGTCTACTTGAACTCGCAGCCTTGCTCGAAAAACACCATCCAGAGGAAGCCAAAACCTGGAGTCTTTCAGGCGACCTTTTTTATCAGGCAAATCAGCCAACCGAAGCACTGAAACGTTACCGTCAGTGCATCAAGTTGAACCCTACGGTATTTGCAGTCTGGGACAATACTTTGACACTTCTTGCCACACAAGGAAATTACGATGAAATGCTGGTTACTGCAGAGAAAGCGATGGATGCTTTCCCGAATCAGCCTAAAGCCTACTTTTATTATGGTGCAGCCGCTAATATCAAGGGTCGCCAGGATGATGCTATTGCACAACTCGAGCAAGGCTTGTTGATGACGGTTGGCAACACGAGTTTGCGCTTTGATATTATCGACCAGATTGGCCTTGCTTATCTTGGTAAAAAGGATTTTGCCGGGGCGATCACCAAGTACGAACAAAGCCTTTTGAAAGGTGGTGATCAACATCCTGGTATCCTGGAGCATCTTGGTGATGCATATTCCCTTCAGGGACAAGGCAGCCAGGCGGTAGAATATTGGAAAAAAGCCAATAGTATTCGCCGTTCGCCGGGTTTGGAGCAAAAAATTAGTGCCGGGAAACTTTAGGGAACGCGATTCCTAAGTCATTTGGTTTTCAATAATTTTTTCCACTGGATTTCTCTGGCATTGGGCTGCTGAATCTTATTGAGCCATTTTTCAGCCAAATCCATTTTATTTTGATGCAAGGCCAATGCCGTACAGATTCGGAAAACCGCCTCATCCAAGTTGTTGGTTTTTATCTGATCCGTTTTAATTTCACTTACATTTTTGAAGATTTCCATTGCTGATCCCGGCGGCCATTTTGGGTCGGTAAAAGCGTATTGGACTCCCGCCGAGCGTCGGAAAATTCCAGAATCCCTTTAATTTCTTGTTGCCTTGTGGCGTTGTAATTTGCCTCCACTACACGAAGTATGCGCAGCACATCTGGTCTTGAGCCGTCTTTTTCCAAAAAACTGAGGAGTACTTGCAAGGCTTGTCCAGTATCGCCCTGACTGAGAAGTTGTCGTACTGAATCGAAAATAGGATGGCTATTCATATCGGTTTGCGCTGATTTTCAAGCACAAATTAAACAACTTTTGACTTTAAGGAACGGGTAAAAAATAACTTGTTTTTTCTTTTGTCTGCTCAAACCGCTTTCTTTGTCCGAAATTCTGGGACAGTCGCCGACGAATCTGAGTTGTCATACTTTTGTCCGCACACTTTTGTGCTCTGGTTTACTGGTTGGCTTATCCTCACCTTTGTTCTAATTTTTGTCAGCTGTAAACCATTCAACCCTTAAATTATCCAAGCATTCAACCAAGCATCCATGAGTGATTTTATAAAAAAATTCAAGTCCGTTTTCGTGGTAGAAGAAGAGGGCGGAGCCGAGCAAAATGCTAAAGCAGGCAGTCAGCACCCAGCTGAAATGTCCTCGCCTCCTTCCAAGAGTACTACTTCGGGTCAGGCATCATCAAGTCCGGTTCAATCTGTTAGCGGCTCAGTAAACGATAAATTTGTTGAAGTGCTCGCTGCTGCGCTTGAAAAAAACAACCAGGACGGCTTTGATTATTTCGAGTTCCGACAGGCACTTAAAAATCTTTCTAAGATGCCTATGGACGAGCAGACGCGATTTCAATCTGCTTATGCAATGGCCCAGACTATGGGGGTCACGACATTAAAATTAGTTGAATCCGCCAAGCACTATTTGGGCGTGCTCAATGGGGAGCAAACCCGCTTTGCGGAAGCGCACGGCCAGCAGAAAGCAAAGCTTATCGGAAATCGGGAAGATGAAGCCAAAAATCTTGAGGCTGCAATGCAGCAAAAGGCCGAACAGATTAAACAATTGACTCAAGATATTGAGCAGAATCGCAAGAGTAGCGAGCAAATTCGCAAGGAAATCACGGAGGCCACCGTAAAAATTGAAAATACAAAAGCTGATTTTGAGGCCACTTTTAACAGTGTAGTTGCCCAAATTCAGGATGATGTAGCTAAAATTCAGCAACATCTTAAGTGAGTTTTGGGCAAATAATTTAGTTCAATACCCATGCGGTAAAATCTAAGTCAAGGATCAAAGTTTACCAACCATGAAAGATTTGTTAAAAAACCCTTTCTTTGTTTTCCTGGCCGGGCTGATAGCCTTGTGGCTGGCATTCAAACTGCTCAAAGTCTTCATCAGTCTTTTTGGGTTGTTTGTCTTGGCCTTTGTCGTCTTGTTTATTGTAAATGAGCGATTTAGATCGCTGGTAACTTCATTTTTCAAAACCATCTTTCGATCCAACGAGCAATAATTTTTTCAAAGCAGAAAGGCTAAAACGGCCTTCATGCACGTTTGGCCAATTCAACAATTAAACGAATCAACAACAGAAATATGACAGACATGCAACCTATGAAACCCAAGAATTTTTGGGAACGCCCAGAAGGTCTTACTGGTGGACTTTTTATGGCGGCTATTGTGCTTGGCGGCGGTTACTTACTATACCAGGCCTTGCCAACGTTAATCACCTTGGCCTCCAACACCTTATACCTTGCCGGGCTTTTGGCTGCATTAGCAGGGGTCATCTACATGGTGCTTGATCCCAAAATGCGTAACCTGGTATGGTATATTTACAAGTCTATCATGCGCTCGATTACGGGTGTTTTTGTACAAATTGATCCTATTGGAATCCTTAAAAGCTATATCGAAGATCTAAAAGACAATCTGGGTAAAATGAACAGCCAGATTAGCAACCTAAAGGGTCAGATGTACAAATTGGGGGAAATGATCAAGCAAAACAACGCCAACATCAAGAACAACCTCAATCTGGCAGGTAAAGCCAAGGAAACTGGTCGGGAAGCGCTAATGGTATTGCAGGCACGTAAGGCAGGTCGTTTGCAGGATTCAAACGTCAAGCTTGAAGACTTATACAAGCGCATGGAAGTGCTTTACAGGGTGTTGACTAAAATGTACGAGAATTCCGAAATCATGCTTGAAGACCTCAGCGACCAGGTAGTCGTGAAGGAACAAGAGTACAAGGCGATCAAAGCCAGCCATTCAGCTATGCGTTCTGCTATGAATATCCTGAGCGGCAACTCCGACAAAAAATACATGTACGACATGGCGCTCGAAGCTATGGCTGATGACGTGGGTCAAAAGGTGGGTGAAATGGAACGCTTCATGGATATGTCCAAAAACTTTATGGACGGCATTGACCTTCAAAATGGTGTATTTGAAGAAGAAGGTCTTGCAATGTTGGACAAGTGGGAAAAAGACGGTGTGTCCTTCTTGCTGGGGGGCGACAAAGGCAAGATTGTTGCAAAAGCAAACAATGCTGCCGAAACCCTCGACTTAAATGCCCCTCCAGCTATGCCTAGTAAATCAGAGCGTGGTGGGAATCAGTATGATACATT
Organism: Chitinophagales bacterium; assembly: GCA_038327555.1. Classification (GTDB taxonomy): domain Bacteria; phylum Bacteroidota; class Bacteroidia; order Chitinophagales; family Saprospiraceae; genus M3007. The sequence goes on along the minus strand of JBBQLD010000068.1, from coordinate 13 downwards.
TTTTGAAAGCTAG
>JBBQLD010000067.1:0-14579 GCA_038327555.1 Chitinophagales bacterium | reverse complement strand
ACGAATATCTACCCCATTGTTAGTGATCTCGATATTTTTCAAGGTTGGGTGTTGCTGCTTGCCAAAACCTTTCGAAATGAACCCGTTTTCCACGGGCCAAGGTAAGCGTCCTTTGCTTTTTCGAAAATTGAAAGACTCATTGTCTTCATCAGCTCGGGGCTTGGCTTCTGGTGTAAGGGGCTTGGCCTTTTCAGGTTTTGAAGGCTTGGATGTAGGCGTTTCGATGGGTTTTATCTCTGGCGTTTCCACCTTCGGCGCAGCTACTTTTGGTTTACTCCTGGCCTCTTCTATACGCTTGCGTACATTTTCCTGTATTACGCCTTCGATGGCCGTATTTAGGGCTTCGTGTGCAGCTTGTTTTCTTTCCAAATCAGTTTTCAGACGAGCCTCATCATTGCCCAAATCTTTGAGCATGGCATTTTTTTCTGTGAGCTCGCCAGTCAGGGTTGATTTCTGACCTTGAATCGAAATGAGCAAATTTTCTTTATCTATCCGTATTTCTTCCAGGCTTGACGTTTTTTTCGACAACATTTCCTGGGTAAAACGGATGGCTTCGGCTTGTTCGCTGCGGCGCTGGTCGTATTTGCGTAAAAAAAGCCAGCGCCGGAATGCTTGATTGAGGCTTTCTGCCGAAAGGATAAAAAGTAGCGGATTACTCAAGGTTTTGCGCCTATAAGCATTGCGCACCGTACGGCCATATTCCTCGCGCATGGTCGCTACATCCTTTGAAAGCGATGCAGTTACCGCTTGATTGCGAACAATACCTTCTTCAACAGATTCTATTTCTTCCTGTAAATTTCGGATAAGTGCTTCTCGGCTTTCAATTTGGCTTTCTAAGGCGAGATATCGATCGTAGGTAGCCTCCTTGGTTTTGGCTGTCTTTTTAATCATCCGTTCGGTAGACTGAATATCGCGGATAATTTTTTTGCGCTTATCTTCTAACTCTTTTTTGGATTGGGAAAATGCGGAAAGTGGTAAAAAAAGTGCAAATACTACCAGCAGGCTCAATATGGATACCACTTTCCGATCCCTGAGACTATCGGATATTGCGACAGCGAAGTTGGAGGGATGCAAACTATTTGACCTTGTCATAATGCGTAGGGATCTCAAAGCGAAAACTTTTTGGAACATTGAATTCGACCTCGTTGAGTTCTATGGAAAGGCGCATATCGCCAGTTTCCGGACTGGATGCTTCCAGGGTGCGAAGGTATGGAAACCAGCCAGCTAGCTCATTTTTTTTGTAATTTTCAAACAAAACCGACACGGTTCGAGTCTCTCGAGGTTCCATAAAGATCTCCTGCCTGAGCCAAAAGGCTTCCTCCTCCATTCGATAGTCGGTTGCAAAACGTCCATTTGAACCGGATAGCCGATGCATACCGTCCTTTATGTCAGACTCCAATTTTATGTCCGGGAAAAACCAAGGGGATGCCAGGAGCACATTTTGCACCAGGTCAAAACCAGCGGGCAGGCTATACTGTCGTTGCAAAGATTCCAAGCCGCGGGCTGAGTAGGTTTTTTCCAGACGATTCAATACAAAAACCGAATCACGCGTGACTAAAACACGGGCTGCCTCCAGACCAAACTTCTTGACATTCAACCAGATAACACTATCTCGAATCCAAATAATATTCGCAGTAGCGCCTATTGATTGGCCGTTGCCTTCCATAAAAACCTTTGCCTGGGCGTTCATCAAATTCAGGTTTTTATGCTCGTAGCTGCGGAGTTTTTTCTTCAAAAAATCGGGACTACGAACTGCTGTAGCAGGGCGGGTATTGCCAAAGGTTGGTGTTTTTCGACAGCCAGTTTCTTTGGCAGACAAGAGCAAAAAGAAAGCTAGGAAAAGCGCGAAATGTGGCAGATTCCCAATTGACTTTAAGCACATACCAACTTTTTCTTGAAACTTGAAACTAAATGCAGTATACTTCATTCCGGGTCTTCTAAATTTAAAAGGGCACCTTGTAATTCACTCATGGCATGACGATCACCTGCCTTCCGGCTTATGTCTATGCCTTGTTTGTAAGTTAAAATAGCATTTTGAAAATCTTCTTGTTGTTCATAAAGTTTGCCAAGGTGATAATAGGTTCCGACGTAATTGGGGTCGACTTCCAGCAAGCGAAGGTAGAACAAAAGGGCTTGATTAGCGTCTCCGGCACCTTCATGCTCCTTTGCAAGGGCAAAAAGGACAAAAGAATCCTTCGGAGAGGCTTCTAGAAGCTGGGTGAGATATTGTAAACGAGTGCTCATGATTTTGAAAATTTACGCACACAAAGACGAAGGAATCTCTAACTTTCTTCTCCGACTCCCTACCTTTGCGCGCCCACAAAAGTAGCGGCTATTTTTACAATGAAATTATTGGTCTGTATTTCTCAAACACCTGACACCACTTCAAAAATCTCCTTCAATGCCGACGGCACGGAGTTCAACGCTGTAGGGGTGCAATTCATTATGAATCCTTACGACGAATGGTATGCCCTTGTGCGTGCCTGCGAACTTCGTGAGGCCCTTGGAGGCACTGTGGTTGCGCTCAACGTCGGCTTGGCAGCCAACGAAACGACTATTCGAAAAGCTCTGGCAATTGGTGCCGACGAGGCCGTACGCATTGACTGCGATCCAAAGGGTGCTGGATATGTGGCAAAACAAATCGCCGAATACGCTCGCGCCGAAAATTTCGACATCATTTTCTTTGGTAAAGAAACCATTGACCACAATGGTTCAGAAGTGGGCGCAATGGTAGCCGAACATCTGGACCTTCCTTATGTTTCATACGCATCTAAACTTGACCTCAACGGCTCGGTCGCAACGCTCGAGCGAGACATTGAGGGTGGGGTAGAGGTGCTTGAAGTGGATTTGCCTTTTGTACTCAGTGCCTCCAAAGGCATGGCTGAACAGCGCATCCCGAATATGCGTGGCATTATGACCGCCCGTGCTAAACCGCTCAAAGAAGTTGCCCCAGTACCTTTTGAAGAGGCCTCGAAGGTGATACAGTTTACGCTACCCCCTGCAAAGGCTGGTGTGAAACTCGTACAGCCTGATAATATGGACGAACTTGTGCGACTGTTGCACGAAGAAGCGAAGGCTATTTAAATGCGGTCAGGGTGTTTAATGTGAGCGCAAATACACATTGACCATATTAAACACTTTGACCACATTTATAAAATTGACTACATTCATAAAATTGACCACATTCATCACCTTATACTATGGTTTTGGTTTTTGCAGAGTCCCCGCGTGGACAGTTCAAAAAATCGGCTTTTGAGGCCGTTACTTATGGCAAAAAGGTAGCCGAATTGCTTGATACTACTTGTGTGGCCCTGTGCCTTGGCACCACGAAGGACGCAGGTGAGTTGGGTCGCTACGGTGCCAGCAGCGTACTTAATGTTGCAGATTCAACTTTCGATCAATTTGATAGCCAAGCTTTTGCAGCGGCCATTGTAGCGGTGGCTAAAAGTAATGGAGCGACGGTTGTAATTCTGGGTCATACCGCGATCGGAAAATCCATTGCAGGCCGGGTAGCCGTTCGGCTCAATGCTGGCCTCGTTTCGGGTGTGAACAGCTTACCCACTATAAATGGCAATGCATTAAGGGCAAAAAAATCAGTATTTTCTGGCAAAGCCATTGCAGAATACGAAATAACCAGCACGATCAAAGTACTGTCGCTCATGGGCAATGCCGTGAAGCCTGAAGCTATGGGCAGCGCAGTTGCTGTGGAGGCAGTTTCTGTAAGTGCTGCAAATGGCCGCATACGAGTGAAATCTGTAAAAACTCAGGAAGGTATCGTACCATTGCCGGAGGCAGAGATTGTAGTATCGGCAGGCCGAGGTATGAAAGGCCCGGAAAACTGGGGTATGGTGGAAGAAATGGCGTCCATTCTGGGTGCTACAACCGCTTGTTCTCGCCCGGTAGCTGACGCACACTGGCGACCACACCACGAGCACGTGGGACAAACTGGTATTGCCATCCGGCCAAACCTGTATATTGCCATCGGAATCAGTGGAGCCATCCAGCATTTAGCGGGGGTGAATAACTCAAAAGTCATCGTTGTGATCAATAAGGATGCCGAAGCACCATTTTTTAAAGCAGCAGATTATGGCGTAGTAGGCGATTTGTTTGAGGTGGTGCCACGGTTTAATGAGGCGCTCAAAAAATTTAAAGCAGGGTAGGGCGAAATTTATTTCGCATGCTTTGACGGAAAGTGAGGGCTTTTGAAATTTATTTTGCTTCTTGTTTGAATGATAAATGGCTAGGCGAAATAAATTTCGCTTTATTATAAAAGGCGAAATAAATTTCGCTCTACTAAAAAGGCGAAATAAATTTCGCCCTACACATTATGAAACGCATCGAACTCGAAATAGTAGCCCTCTCGCATAGCATGACACAGTCGCACAATTACGCTGTGGTTCTGGGTGAAAGGCGTGGCAAACGCCGGCTTCCGATCGTGATCGGAAGTTTTGAAGCACAGGCAATTGCAGTGGCGCTGGAGCGTATGGTGCCCAACCGTCCGCTCACCCATGATTTGTTCAAAAATGCTTTTGATACCTTTGAAATTCAGTTGAAAGAGGTGATTATCAGCAATTTGCTCGATGGCATCTTTTATGCCCGTCTGGTGTGTATGAAGAACGGCGAGCTCTTCGAAATCGATTCCCGAACCTCAGATGCCATCGCTATGGCGGTGCGTTTTGAGTGCCCGATCTTTACTTATGATTTTATTCTGGATGCAGCCGGGGTGATCTTGGAAGAACAGGAGGGCGGCGAATTTTCTGCGGTGCCTGCTAATTCAAACCTCGACGATAACGCCGTAGAAATCTGGCCAATGGATGCCCTGCGAGGCCGGTTGCAAGAAGCGCTCGATAGTGAGGAGTATGAAATGGCCGCAAAGATCCGGGATGAATTGAAGCGACGGGAAGCGAAGGATTGATTTAGCAGTTTTTAATCAAGTATTTATACGGAAGTGCACGCGCGGAAATACAGGTTTTTCAAAAACCCGTATTTCCGCGCTTTTTTTTTGGATGCGCACCAAGCACCTTTGCACTTCAGCGCACTGTTTATGTTTGTCATGTCGTAGCGAAGCGAAGACATCTACACAAGCCAAGCTTTTTCTTTCATCATGGCCAAGCATCTCGGGAATCATGGCTTGTGTGGATGTCTTCGCTGCGCTACGACATGACAAACTCACGATTTTCTCATTATTCCACTCCTGAACAACAAGCGAATAGCCACTAAAGAAAATGTGTACCCTTTGTAAATATCCAAAGTCCAACAGTCCAAAGTCCCATGAACAGAAAAATCTTGATTATCCTCATTTCTTGCCCATTTTCTTATATTTTGACGGCGCAAACCCCACGTCTGGTGGTGCCCATCGGACATACAAATGCTATTAATGGGGTAGCTTTTTCGCCTGATGGGAAGCTCGTTTTGACGGGAAGTGCTGATAAAACGGCCAAACTATGGGACCAGTTGGGAAGAGAACTGCAAACTTTTGTCGGGCATACTTCCGATATCAATGCTGTAGCGTTTTCGCCTATCGAAAAACAGGTTTTAACTGGAAGTTCCGATAGCACGGCGAAATTGTGGGACTTGTTCGGCAGACAATTGCAGACTTTTAAGGGTCATACCTCTGTGGTAAGTTCAGTGGCGTTTTCACCCAATGGCAAACAGGTACTTACGGGCAGTATGGATGGTACACTTAAGTTATGGGATTTATCCGGAAGGGAATTGCAAACTTTTAGGACACTAGATTCGATTGTTTCGTCCGTCGCATTTTCGCCAGATGGTACGCAAGTGTTAGCAGGAGCAGGTAGAACAGCACAATTGTGGGATTTGTCGGGGAAGGCGTTGCAAACTTATGTCGATCCTGCCTCCTTGTTGAGTTCGGTGGCTTTTTCACCTGATGGAAAACAGATTTTAACTGGAAATAAGGGCGGAATTGCCAGGCTATGGGATTTGGCCGGGGGAGAGATCAAGGTTTTCGAATCTAGAAAACGGAGATCAATTTATTGGGTTGGGTTTTCGCCAGATGGTCAAAAAGTGCTGACGACCCATAGTTATGGAGTCGTCATAATGTGGGACTTACTAGGCAGGGAATTGCAAATGTTCAAAGGGCAGGCATTTGATTTTCCAGTGCGTTCTGCTGTTTTTTCACCCGATAGCAAACAAGTATTAGCCGGAAGCGGAAGCGGAATTGCGCTGTTGTGGAATTTAAAGGGGGGCCTGATTCAGACTTTTTGCGGGCATACTTCCTGGGATCTTTCAGTGGCATTTGCTCCGGATGGAAATCAGTTGCTGATGGGCAGAGATGACGGTAAAGTAAGGGTTTGGGAACTTTTAAATGGGAATACAACGACCTTCGATTGGGAATCATTCGCCGTCCTTTCGGCAACTTTTTCCCCGGATGGCAAACAAATACTGACCTCAAATGTAGCGAATGCAATCGTATTATGGAGTCCCCTTGACGTAACTCCCCAGATTTTTTCCGAGCATACTTCATCCGTTTGGTCAGTGGTTTTTTCGCCCGATGGTAACCGGATATTATCAGGTAGTGAAGATGGAACAGCCAAATTGTGGGACCTGGAGGGTAGGGTGTTGAAGACTTTTACCGGTCATGCCTCTAGTGTATATGCTGTGGCGTTTTCACCCGATGGGAAACAAGTCTTAACAGGCAGTCTGGATAGTACCGCAAAATTGTATACCCTATCTGGAAAGTTAGTAAAGACTTTTGCCGGGCATACCTCTGGCATCAGATCCGTGGCATTCTCGCCAGACGGGAAAACCATTCTAACGGGGAGTACAGACCAAACCGCGAAACTCTGGGATTTGTCAGGCCGCCTATTGCATACGTTCACAGGACATACTTCAGAGGTCAATTCGGCGATTTTTTCCCCGGACGGAAAGCAGGTTTTGACCTGTGCTACGTATGATGATACGCCAAGATTGTGGGATTTGTCAGGCCATCAGGTACAGCGATATACAGGACATGCCAGTGGAATCCTGGCAATTGCATTTTCCCCGGATGGGAAGTATGTTGTGACCTGCAGTCAGGATAAAACTTCAAAACTCTGGGATACCCACTCCGGCAAGGAACTCGCCACCCTCCTAGCCATAGACTCCAGCGACTGGGTCGTTACCACCCCCTCCGGCCTTTTTGACGCTTCAGACGGTGCCAGAAAGCTGATGCATTACGTGGTAGACTACGAAGCTGAAAAGATTGTCATCGGTCTGGAACAACTCAAAGCGCGCTATTGGCAGCCCGGGCTTTTAGGGTCAATCCTCAGGCTATCTCCATACCCTGTTAAAAACGTAGAGGTTTTCGACAAGCTGCCTTTGTTCCCATCCATAAAAGACAGCACCCGCATCGAATCCGACCATTTGTACCTCAAACTCCGTGAACGCAACGGCGGCATGGGAAAATTAAGCCTCATGATCAACGGAAAGAGGCAGGAAGCAGACCTCAATCCAAACCGAAAAAAAGACCTGGTCATTGATCTGAAGCTATACTCCAGGCATTTACGCACAGATACCCTCAATACCATAGAGCTGGAGGTTTACGAATCCAGAGACTACCTCAAAAGCGAACCCTATAAACTGTATTACCAGGCATCTGTGAAAAAGCGCGGACCAGGCACGGAGGAGGAGGAATCCACAGCCAACACTTGCGACCACCCCCGACACTTGTATCTAATCGTGGTAGGCACCTCCCTGTATCCTCAGGGAGTAGATTCGCTCCCATCGGCAAATGAGGATGCCGTAGAGATGGCCAGGGTGTTGAGTGAGACCGGGAAACTTTTGTACGAGGATCGGGTACACCTCAAATTATTGTCTACCAAAGCCGGAGCATCCCCCAGCAAGACCAACATTGCCGCTGCTTTCAAAGCCTATCAGGATTCCGCAAGCGTGTGCGATGTGCTGGTGGTCTTTTTTGCTGGTCATGGCTCCAACTGGGGCAAGGATGGGGATAAATCCAATTTTTACTACTTGACCCAAGACATTACCTTCGGCAAACTAAATGATGATGGCATCCGCAAGGCCCATGCGATTTCTGATCAGGAAATGACTGAATGGATGACAAAAATTCCGGCCCAAAACCAATTGTTGATCCTGGATGCCTGCAATTCTGGCCAGGCAGCCATCAACATGGGGGGCATCGTTGCGCGGGACATGGATCCCGACAAGATCGTTGCGTTTAACCTGATGAGCGGTAACACAGGCAGCTATATAATATCAGGCAGCTCAGCCAGCGGAGCGAGTTTTGAGTCAGCGGTGTTTGGTCATGGTTTGCTCACCTACAGTCTGTTGGAAGGGATCAGTGGAACCGCTCTGGAAGGTAGTAAAGTGGATGTACTGCCACTATTGCTTAAATCCTACAAGCGGGTAGGGGAGTTGGCCAAAAGTCTGGGCGAGGAACAGACCCCGATCATTGCCAAACCACGGGGGAATGCCAGTTTTTTTGTTGGAAAAAATGACGGGAGCGTCAAGATCGAATTGTCGGAGTCCAAACCCATGGTCATTCGGAGTTTTCTTTTTGACCAGGTCAATTACAGTGATGGGCTTGAATTAACAGAGGCGGTCAACAAGGCATTTCGCAGCAAAGAAGAAAGGGGCAAACTAGCCCCCTGGTTTTTTTCTGACATACCGAAAAATCCACTTGGATTTTCCATTAGAGGGGTTTATGCCCTGAATAATGACGGCACAGTAACCGTCCGGGGAAGCTTATTGAAGGGAGAAAATCCTGTAGGGGTGCCGTTTGTGGTCAGCGGGGCAAAGGATGCCAAGGCATTGGCAGACCTTATCTTGAATGTGGCAAAGTCTGGAATCAAAGTGAAGTGAGCCTTGCGGCTAAAATCAGGTGTTTTCACGGGGTAATCCACGCAAAAACACCTGATTTTATAAAACAGGAGTTTCTGCGCGCAAAACGCTGGGTATAGTTACGACACTTTTGTACTATGAAATTGTAGCTCATTCGTGTTGTAACACCTCACTTTTTTGCCAGCGATTTTAGTTTTTCAATGCTGCCAGGACTGCTCCAATTCCGAAAACCTTCCTCCTCTTCCACCAATTGGCCATTGGCATCAATCAACATAGTGGTCGGGAGGGCTACAACATAAACGTCAAGATAGCTTACCTCAAGATGGGCGAATTGGAAACTAAACTTGTTCTTTTTAAGATAAGATTTGATCAGTGCCGGAGATTCATTGCTGACCGCCAAAAACACAATATCGTCTTTGAACTGCTGAGAAACTTTTTCGATGAAGCCCATTTCATTGACACATGGACCGCACCAGCTGGCCCAAAAATTAAGGAAAATTGGCTTTCCCGCAAAATCCTGAAGTTTTACTGGCTTCCCTTCGAGGTCGGTCAATTTAACTTTGGCAAGACGTTCGCTAAAATTGCTCGGTTTTTCAGGAGAGGCTTTGGTGTGGCTTGGACTGCTACAATTTACCATAGCGAAGGCCAGAAGCGAAATGCAGCAAAATAAACTTTTTAACATTGCAATACCGTATTTTAAATTTTGAGTGTAATTTTACTCGTAATTATTTTAATCCAATCGCCTTCGTGGAATATTTAACAATGCTTCTAAAGGATAAAAAGCCCCAAAATGTAGCAGTTTTACTAAATCATTGCGAAGAATATGCGAAATTCCACACTTGTTTGCGCCTTTGTCTTTTTGACAACTCAGATACTATTTGCCCAGAATTACCCACCCGACCCTGAACTTGGTGCTTGCTATATCCGATGCCCAAAGGAGCTTTCGGAACAAAAAGTGACCCAAATTATCCGACCTGCTTACAAAGAATACAAGATTTTGCCGGCCGTTTACAAATCGGTTGAAGAACAATTTGTCGTCAAGCCAGCTTCGAAGCGGTTTGAATATGTGCAAGCCGTTTATAAAGAAGTGATTGATACAATCTTGGTTGAAGAAGCAATCAGCAAGATTACCGTAGTTCCAATTAAGATCATTGATACTTTTGATGTGCTGGAGGTGCAACCTGCGTATGCTCAATTTGAATCTAGACCGGCACTTGCAAACTGCAAAGAAAAAGTCCCTGGGGATTGCGACGTAATCTGCTACGTGCAACACGAGGCCGTGACAAAAGAGATACCAGTGCAGAAAATTGTAGCAGATCCAAAAATCCAAAGGCAAACCCAAAAAGGTAAGTTTAAGACCATTAAGCGCAAAGAAGTGGTGACAGCGGCTACGGTGCGGGAGATTGAAATTCCAGCTGAATATATTACCATTCAAAAACGGGTTTTAGTCAAAGATGAAACGCTGGATTCAGTTGATGTAGGCGCACTTACCCGTCAGGAATCGGTCTTTGTTCGAGATGAAACCGATGCTGGTAAAGAATCCAATTCAGATTGGCGAAAAATTGATTGCAAGCTCCTCGAATACAATGCACTTCCGATTTATTATGACTTTAATAGCGACGTGCTTGATGTATCCGCCAAACGTATTGTTGACGCCAACCTGTTTAATCTGATGATTACAAAGCCTTACGTCCGAGTAGAAATCAACTCGCATACGGACGCTCGTGCTTCAGACGATTTCAACCTGGATTTGTCAAAGCGCCGTGCCAAAGCCGTCGTAGACTATCTGGTGTCAAAAGGAATTAAAAGATCTCGTCTGGAATACAATGGCCTTGGCGAAACACAGCCTGTAAATCACTGCACCAACGGAATCGAATGTACGGAAGAAGAACACGCTAAAAATCGGTTCACAGAATTCCGGGTACTGCCTAAATAATCTCCACCACACGCGCTCAGATTGTATTCAAGCTTGAAAGGTTGCTTTCAAAGTATAGGATTTTTACGAGCCTACCAACACAGATTGAATGCTTAAAATTCCATGTGACATGAAAAAATTACGCCTGCTTTGCGCCATCGTTTTAATTGTCCAGGGTTTATCTGCCCAGACTACAAAAACGGCAAAACTGGTCATTCCCATTGGGCATACTTCGGGTGTCAATGCCGTTGACATCTCTCCTGATTCGCGTTTTTATCTGACTGGAAGTCTAGATTATACCGTCAAAATTTGGGATAAGGGAGGTGATGAAATGCGGACACTGGCTGGCCACACCAAAAATGTCAGGGCGGTATCTTTCTCCCCCATCTCCAAAGAAGATCCTGTTGGTGGGAAATACATCCTGTCCGGAAGCAACGATAACACAGCCATTTTATGGGATTTTTTGGGTGTCCAACTGGGCAAATTCACAGAACCTGGCGATCAGGGTGAAATTACTTCTGTGGCCTTTTCGCCCATTGGAAGGGAGATGGTAGTGGGCAGCAAAAGCGGAAATGCATGGCTCCTGGATGACACCTGCAAAGGGATTCTGAAGTTTCAACACAAAAAAGAAGTAAGCTCAGTAGCATTTTCCCCCAATGGAGATTTTATCCTGACAGGATGCAAAGACAAAACAGCATTGTTGTGGAAACGTAAGGATGCAAGTCGCCCAGTCCGAATCTTCTCAGGACACACGGAGGCTGTTTTATCTGCTGTTTTTTCAAAAACTGGCGATACGATCTTGACTGGAAGTGCTGACGGAACCGCAATACTTTGGAAATTAACGGGGGAGAAAATTCGAACTTTTCAACACGCAGGAGAACTTAGAAGTGTAGCCATTTCCCCGGACGGGCAAAAAATCATTACAGGAAATGCAGAAGGCACTATCAAGGTCTGGAATTTAGCCGACAAGGAATCAAAGTCAATGAAGCTCTATGATCGGGAATTGAGAACGCTCAAAATTTCTGCTGATGGGCAACAAATGCTATCGGGAAGCTCCGTTCATCCAGCCGCCAAAGTCTCCAAACTGGATGGCAGCATTATTCATACCCTAAAAGGGCATACCAATGGGATCACTGCGCTTGCCCTCTCTCCAGATGGAGCCTCTCTGCTGGTTGCGCACGAGGACTCTACGGCTAAATTGTGGGATCTTTCCGCTCGAACGGTTCAATCTTTTTCCTATCCTGAAAGATTGGTGTCGGTTGCCTTTTCACCCAAGTATGCGGAAAAATCTAAAAGCGGAAAAATTTTCATTACTGGTTGTGAAGACCGAATTTGCCGGGTTCAAGACTACAAGGGCAAGGAAAAGATGCAATTTAAGTCAGCCAAACGGGCTGTTTTTTCAGCGGATGGAAATTTCGTATTAACGGGCAACTCGGATGGTATTACCCAATATTGGGATCTTGCCACAAACAAGGTCTTGCCCCTTCCGAATACCCTTAGGGACATAACTGCACTTGCTATTTCGCCAACTGAAGGCAGCAAAGCGTTTGCCATTGGAAGTAATGATGGGCGGGTGGTTTACTGGGATTCAGTAGCTGCAAAACCGGTAACCTTTAGTCTTTCCATGCCTATGTCCGTCAAGGCCATCGCTTTTGCTCCAGACGGGAAAACCATGGCGTTCGGTGAATCAGGCGGATTTACAGAAATAAGGGATCTTTCCGGTACCTTAGTCAAAGAATACCCCAATAGAAAACGGGGCATCAAAGATGTCAGAACCCTGGCCTTTTCCTTGCCGACCGATAAAGATAAAAAAGGAGGCAAATTTGTGCTTAGGGCTGCGGGCAACAACGTCGAGCGCTGGGATATTGCCAAGGCACAAATCGACACGTTTTCCGGGCATACTTCTGTCGTGACTGCGCTGGTGCATTCACCGGAAGGAAATTTGATTTATACCGGCAGTAAAGACGGCACCGTAAAAATTTGGGATGCTTTGTCGGGCAAAACACTGGTCACACTGGTATCCATAGATTCGGCTGACTGGGCAGTAACTACCCCCAGAGGCTTGTATGATGCCTCTCCTAGTGCAATGAAATTGATGCATTATGTTGCAGGAACGGATGTAATCTCCATTGATCAGATTAAAGATCGGTATTATGAACCAGGGCTACTGGCTAAAGTTGCCGGATTTAACGAGGATACGATTCGGAACGTAACCATGATCGATACGCTTTCGCTGTTCCCGGAAGTAACCATGAAGATCGTTGGAAATAAACTGAAAATTACTTTAAAGGAGCGCAATGGAGGAATAGGTAAGCTTAGTTTGTACGTTGATCATAGCCGGATGATAGAAAATATCAATCCTGATAAGTTAACAGATTTGCCGCTAATAGACCTGGATACTTTTAGAAAGAAGTTTCGGACGGATATTCCCAATAAAATTGGATTGGTTTCTTTTAATAAGGAAAACGAATTGGGAAGCCAACGGTATGAACTGCTTTACGCCTATGTAGGGGCTCGGGGAGATGGGAATGATAACGCGCGAAATAATTGTGAAACTGCTGAACCAAACATTTTTTTGGTCGTAGTGGGCACTTCAAAATACCGAAATTCTGCCATAAACCTGGCTTTCCCTGATCAAGATGCAGCCGCCATGGCAGATGCACTTTACGGGGTAGCCAATGTGATGAGACCAGGCCACGTGTTTCTAAAACACCTTTCTACTTCTGGAAAAGATGGGGTTACACTGGCTACAAAGGCAAATATCAAAGCTGCGTTTGACGAATTTGCTGAGCTCGCGTCTCCCTGTGACGTGTTGGTCGCTTATTTCTCCGGCCATGGCAAAAACTGGGCTTTAGAAAACGGGAAAAGAGCCAAGTTTTATTACCTAACCCAAGGTATTTCGGCTGGAGAGCTTTCAGATAAAGGCCTTCGAGATGCGCACGCAATTTCTGATGGAGAACTCGAAGAATATCTCAATAACGTTCCGGCACAAAAGCAGGTTCTAATTCTGGACGCCTGCCATTCTGGTCAAGCCAATGCAAACATAAAGTTGAAAGGAGCTGCCGAAGGAAAAGATTTAAATACCAATCAACAGATTGCGCTAGAGCTCTTGAATGGTCGTACGGGCGCCTGGATACTTTCTGGAAGTATGGCTGATATGCGGAGCTGGGAGGCCAGCAAATACGGCCAGGGCTTATTGACGTATAGTTTGTTGGACGGTATGAGTGGTGCAGCGGTAATCGCGGGCAATCATGTTGATGTTAGCTCTCTTTTCTCTCATGCCCGTAATCAGGTGCCAGATTTGGCCGAAAGTATCGGCCAGACCCAAACCCCGGTACAATTAGGAGAGGGGGCGACTTTCCCGATTGGGATAAAAAATGAAACAGTAATGATCAAATTGCCGCAGGCGAAGGATGTATTTACGCAGAGTGAGTTTATATCCGAAGAATGCATCGATGACACCCTTAAGCTGGGAGAAGCACTTAACGATTATTTTTTTGAGCAAAGGCTGAAAGGTAAAGCTGCTAGATACGTGTACTACAGCTCCACAATTCCACTCGATAATGGCTTTAGGGTGAAAGGCATTTATTCCGTCAAAGGAGATAAAGTAATTGTGGGTGGCAATCTGTTTCTGGGAACCAAGCCATTCGGTTACAGATTTAGTGTGGAAGGGGGCAAAGACACTAAGGATCTGGTAGATAAGATTATTAGAGAAATTGAGCCTAGGATACCCAAAAGAGATTAAGCATGTACATGATTCAAAAGAAATTTCAAATGAATAAATCAGCTTTTACATTGCTTCTATTTTCGCTTGTTGGGACTTGCCTGTTCGGGCAAACCCGCAGTTTTGGCGAATTCAATATGA
>JBBQLD010000066.1:0-14607 GCA_038327555.1 Chitinophagales bacterium | reverse complement strand
CAACTTTCAACTTTCAACTTTCAACTTTCAACTTTCAACTTTCAACTTTCAACTTTCAACTTTCAACTTTCAACTTTCAACTTTCAACTTTCAACTTTCAACTTTCAACTTTCAACTTTCAACTAGACTACCCCTTCCGATCTGCGAAATCACGCATCAATTGTACCAATGCCTGCACACTTTTTTGTGGTAAAGCATTGTAGGTACTCGCACGAAAACCGCCAACAGAACGGTGGCCTTTTAGTCCAATCATGCCATTTGCTTCACAGAGTTTTCCAAATTCACTTTCCAAAGCGGCATATTTTTCATTCATCACAAAACAGATGTTCATGTGTGAGCGGTCTTCTATGGCTACGGTGCCACGGAACAGTAGGTTGCGGTCTATCTCGTCATAGAGGAGGAGGGCTTTAGCTTTGTTTTTGCGTTGCAGGGCTTTGAGTCCGCCGCTCTTTTTAATCCAGCGTAGCGTGAGCATGCTCACGTATATCGGGAAAACGGGAGGGGTGTTGTAGAGCGAGTTTTCTTTGATGAAGGTGTTGTAATCGAGCATCAACGGCAAGTGGCGTTTCACGGTGCCAAGCATATCTTCCCGAACAATCACCACGGTGGTTCCTGCTGGTCCAAGGTTTTTTTGTGCGCCAGCGTAGATTAAACCAAACTGTTCGGGCTTGAACGGGCGGCTTAAAAAATCGGAAGACATATCACACACAATCGGCACCGAGGTCTTTGGAAATTTGCGCATTTGGGTGCCGTAAATGGTGTTGTTGCTTGTCAGGTGCAGGTATTTTGCAGACTTTGGAATTTTATAATCCTTTGGGATAAACGTGTAGTTCTGCTCTTTTGACGAAGCAATAACCTGCACGTTACCAAAGCTTTTTGCCTCTTTAATGGCCTTGTCGGCCCACACTCCAGTGTTCACATAAAGTGCGGTTTCGTCTTCATTAAGCAGGTTCATCGGAGCCATAAAAAACTGGGTGCTTGCTCCGCCTGTGAGCCACAAAACATGATAATTGTCCGGTAGACCAATGATTTCACGCATCAAGGCATTGGCCTCTTCGATGATAGCGGTGAATTCGGGGCCGCGGTGAGAAAGCTCAAGCAGGCTGAGGCCTAAGCCTTCATAATTGACAGCAGCTTTTCCAGCTTCTTTGAGCACGGAAGCGGGCAATACTGCCGGGCCCGCAGAGAAATTGTGTTTTTTCATGGTGTATCTGAGTAGTTGTTGTTTTTGGAACGCAAAAATAAGGGTTTATTCGGGAGTGTTTGAAAAAGTGTCACAACGCACCTGCAAAACTCAGCACCCGCTGCATCATTTCTTCCACCGGTAATTCTGCTTCTAAACGAAGCACAGGACAAGACAAATTGCCCAACCATTCCAATTCCTTTGTCCGACTTCGAAGGTTCTCCGTATCAACATCATAGGCTACTGCCCAGTTGCAAAATTTTTCATAGACCGTGTGCAAATCGCCCCCAGGTGCAAGCCGCTCCGCGCCATATCGGGCAAGCTCTCTGGCTTGAATACGCGCCAAACGAATTTCAGCGGGCAGCCAACAATACACCACAGCCTGAAATCGGGGAATGAAAACATCTCCCCAGCCACAAAGTGCCCCGGAAAGCACCCAGCTTTCGTATGCATCGAAATCCTGGGTCATCAATTGCCGACGATGGTCCGGATTCCTGCGACGTCGGTATGGTAAAGCGTCGTCGGTGAACCAATGGTAGTCATCTGTATCGAAATGCGGGACGTTCCACTGTTTGGCTAAGGCTCGACCTAAGGTGGTGACGCCGGAACCAGGTGCGCCGAGTATATGAATCCGGGATGCTGAATTGGACATGTGTGTAATTGAGGTGCAAAGGACGCAATAAAGCACTTCCCTTTCCCTTACGTCAATCCCATGCTGTACCTCAAATATCCAACACCCGTTTCTTCCTGATTTTCTTTATCGGTAGCGGCAAATTATCCATAATAGCTTCCTTTAAAACCTCAATCAGCCTTTTTTTAACCAAATTCCGATGGGTCACCAGGCTAATTTCACGCACCGGGGCGGGCGGTTTGAAAAAACGGATATACTGCATTTGGTCTTCGTTCATATCCAAAACGGCTAAATGGGGTAAGATAGTGATGCCTGAATGCGCTTCTACCAAGCGTTTCAAGGTTTCAAGACTGCCCGCTTCGTAAGTAATGTTGCGGAGTGAACTATGCGTTTTTTGCAACGCACAGAGGTTGATGACTTGCGCCCGCATACAATGTCCTTCTTGCAAAAGCATCAGACGATTGGCGTCAATATCTTCGGCAAGCAAATATTGCTTATTCAGCATAGCGTTTTCATTGGGCGCGTACGCCACAAATTCTTCATAAAAAATAGGGTCTTCAAACAGCTGATTGTCTTTGGATGGCGTTGCCATGATGCCGACATCTATGATCCCGTTTTTCAAATAAGAGATAATGTGTTCTGTTGTCAATTCCGTAACACTAAGCTTTAAGTTGGGGTGTTTTTCTGAAAAATCCTTTAAAAACAAGGGTAAAAGATAAGGTGCTAAAGTAGGAATAATGCCCAGGCGCAACGTGCCACTCACCGTTTCCATGCGGTCTTTCACCATTTGTTTTAGATGTTCGGATTCATTAATAATCAAACGGGCTTGTGCTATGATGTCGCTTCCAATCTCTGTGGGCATGATGGGTTGTTTGCTTCGGTCAAAAATTTTCACACCCAATTCGTCTTCCAATTTCAGAATCATAGCACTCAGAGAAGGCTGCGTAATGAAGCACTTTTCAGCAGCTGTCGAGAACTGTTTGTAGACATCCACGGCCAGAATATATTCTAGTTGTTGCAAAGTCATGAGTATAGTTTAAGGCTATAAAGGTATATAAATTATTAATTTTGACTATGGTTTTTTCGAGATAGTTTTGTGGCATTAAAGTCCAATTCCAACATCCCTACCATGTATTCATCAACAAAATATGGAAAATAATACAGCTTACAACACAAACAATGAAAGCAAGTGCCCTTTTCATGGCGGAGTGCTAAAACAAAGCGCTGGCAATGGCACGAGCAACCGTGACTGGTGGCCCAATCAGTTGAAATTGAACATCCTCCGCCAGAATTCTGCCCTGTCTGACCCGATGGGCGAGTCGTTCAATTACGCAGAAGCGTTCAAGAGCCTTGATCTGGGCGCTGTTAAGCAAGATATCTTCGACTTGATGATCACTTCTCAGGACTGGTGGCCAGCCGACTATGGTCACTATGGTCCATTCTTCATCCGGATGGCCTGGCACAGTGCAGGGACTTACCGCATCTTCGATGGACGTGGTGGCGCGGGCTCTGGTACCCAGCGATTTGCACCACTCAACAGTTGGCCTGACAATACGAACCTCGACAAGACTCATTTGCTGTTATGGCCAATCAAAAAGAAATATGGCAAGAAACTTTCCTGGGCCGACCTGATGATTCTTGCTGGCAACTGCGCCCTGGAGTCCATGGGCTTTGAGACCTTCGGTTTTGCAGGCGGTCGCGCGGATGTTTGGGAGCCTGAGCAGGATATCTACTGGGGGGCGGAATCAGATTGGCTTGGAGACAAGCGATACACTGGCGATCGGGAACTCGAAAATCCACTGGCAGCGGTTCAAATGGGCCTGATTTACGTGAATCCAGAAGGTCCTAACGGAAACCCTGATCCAATTGCATCTGCCCGTGACATCCGTGAAACGTTTGGTCGCATGGCGATGAATGACGAAGAAACTGTGGCGCTGATTGCTGGCGGACACTCTTTCGGAAAAACCCACGGTGCCGCCGATCCAAGCTTGTATGTTGGGGCAGAACCGGCAGCAGCGGGTATTGAGGAGCAAGGCTTTGGCTGGAAAAACACCTTTGGTAGCGGTAAGGGTGGCGATACGATTACCAGCGGCCTGGAAGGTGCCTGGACGACTACGCCAACGAAATGGAGCAACAATTACTTCGAGAACCTTTTCGGCTTCGAATGGGAGCTGACCAAAAGCCCGGCTGGCGCACACCAATGGAAACCCAAAAATGGTGCTGCGGCGGGTACAGTACCCGACGCGCACGACCCCTCAAAGCGTCACGCGCCAACCATGCTAACCACGGATTTGGCCTTGAAATTTGACCCTGCCTATGAAAAAATTTCAAGGCATTTTCACGAGAATCCGGATGTGTTTGCAGATGCATTCGCTCGGGCTTGGTTCAAGCTGACGCACCGTGATATGGGGCCACGTGCCCGCTATCTTGGACCAGAAGTACCGGCAGAGGTACTGATCTGGCAAGACCCAATCCCGGCAGTTACTTATAATCTCATTGACGATCAAGACATCGCTGTATTGAAAGGCAAAATCTTGGCTTCTGGATTGTCGGTGTCTCAATTGGTTTCCACGGCCTGGGCTTCCGCTTCCACGTTTCGGGGCTCTGATAAACGTGGTGGCGCAAACGGCGCACGCGTTCGGCTGGCTCCTCAAAAAGATTGGGAAGTCAACCATCCTGCGGCATTAACCCAAGTGCTGGAGACGCTGGAGGGCATCCAAACCGCTTTCAACGGCGCGTCGTCTGGCAAACAAGTTTCGCTAGCTGACTTGATCGTGCTGGGTGGATGTGCAGGGGTGGAGCAGGCTGCGAAAAATGCCGGTCACACGCTGAAGGTTCCATTTACCCCTGGACGCAACGATACCACGCAAACACAAACCGATGTGGCATCATTCGCGGTTCTGGAACCCGCTGCAGACGGATTTCGCAACTACTTTAAGCCCAAACACACCAGCTCAGCAGAGGAAATGCTGCTTGACAAGGCGCAATTGATGACGCTGACTGCACCGGAAATGACGGCTCTGGTTGGGGGTATGCGTGTGCTTAACACGAATTTTGGTCATTCCAAACACGGCGTATTCACCCTACGCCCAGAGGTACTCAGCAACGACTTCTTTGTAAACCTGCTAGATTTTGGCACGACCTGGAAAGCGAGTTCAGCATCTCAAGATGTATTTGAGGGGCGTGACCGTGTGACTGGAGAACTTAAGTGGACGGGCACCCGAGTTGATCTGATCTTCGGCTCGAACTCAGAACTCAGGGCACTTGCGGAAGTCTTCGGGGCTGAAGATGGTCAAGACCAGTTCGTGCAGCACTTTGTGTCGGCTTGGGACAAGGTGATGAATTTGGATCGATTTGATCTGGTTTGATTTTAGGAACGCGGTAGGATAAAAGAAACAGGTGTCAACCCGAATTTTTCTTTTTTGATTGACGAATGTCGATTAAATGATGTATGATTTTTGAAGGAATGGCAGATCTTATGATTTTTGAGGTATTGGACTGATAAAGTCTATGAAAAAGTGGACGATGCTTGGTGAGGCCATCAAAAATCGAAAATCATGTAATCGGTGTTCGTTAATCAAAAAAATGACATTCAGGATGACGCCTGTTTTTTGTTTAAAAACGGGCAAATAGCACCACAAGGCTTATTCCTCCGCCGCCTCCAATAATCCCTCCAATACCCTCACCCGCAAAGACATCAAAATATTCTGCCGCCGTTCCAGTACCAAAATTTCATAAGGTGAGACTTGGAAGGGATCATTACTCATAGGGATCCGTCCAAAACGATTGAGTACTAGGCCATTGAGTGTATTGTATTGTTTGTTTTCCGGGAAGGGTAACGGCAGAAAATGGTTTACATCGTGCAAGGGGGCAATACCTGAGACGGTGAAGGTGCCATCTTCGTTTTTGGTTACTGGCGACACTTCGTCGTCGTGTTCATCCTGGATTTCGCCCACAAGTTCTTCTAAAATATCTTCCATTGCGATCAGGCCTTCTGTGCCACCGTACTCGTCTATCACCATGCCGACGTGAA
The DNA here is from genome assembly GCA_038327555.1 of Chitinophagales bacterium. Taxonomy (GTDB): domain Bacteria; phylum Bacteroidota; class Bacteroidia; order Chitinophagales; family Saprospiraceae; genus M3007. The sequence continues at coordinate 8,760 of JBBQLD010000066.1, read as the reverse complement.
TCTTTTTACTTTGAAAATCCTTCAGTACCCGGTTGAGTTTGGCGGAGTTGTACACATAATGCACCGGGCGCATCAAATCCTTCAAGTTCCAGTCGCCGCCCCGGGTGTTGGCCTTGAAAATGTCTTTGGCGAACACGATGCCCATTAGGGTATCAATATCATTGTCGTAGACCGGGATACGGGAATAACCGTTTTCAAGTACTGCACTCAGCACTGCCTCGCGGGTGCTGTCGATTTCGAGGGCAAAAATGCTTTTGCGTGGCACCATCACTTGTTGGGCCGTCAGTTCAGAAAAATCGAAGGCATTCTGTATGATCTGAAAATTGTCTTCTTTGATCGCCCCGCTGGCCTGACTTTGGCGCATAAGCAAGCGCAATTCATCTGCGCTATGCGCCTCGTGCTCATCAGCGGGTAAGATACCCACCATTTTCAGGATGCGATTGGCTAGTCCGTTGAGAACCCAAATGATAGGTCGAAAAACAAGAAAAAATGCCCGCATCGGGAGCGATACGAACAAGGTAGTTTCTTCGGGCTTGCGGATGGCGATGGATTTGGGTGCCAGTTCTCCAAATACGATATGCAACACGGTGATTGTGGCAAAGGCAACGGGCAAAGCGATCTTGTGCGCCATTTCATCCGACACTTCCATCCCGAGCCCATGGAATATCGCAATGAGGATTTTTGACACGACCGGCTCACCGATCCAACCCAGGCCGAGACTAGCGAGTGTGATTCCTAATTGGGTGGCAGAAAGATAGGAATCGAGGTTATTCAGGATGTTTTGGGCTAATTTGGCCATCTGATTGCCCGACTTCGCGCGCAACTCGATTTGAGAATAGCGCACCTTGACGATGGCAAATTCAGCCGCCACAAAAAAACCATTAAGGAAAACCAGGAAAAAGGTAATGAGTATGTCAAACGCCATGCGTGCAGGGTTTTGGTTGAAATCAAATACAAAAGACTGATTTTGTTCTGGTTCTGCCGTAGACTTTATTGCATCATAATTGCTGGATGCAATTCCAATGAGCCCATAAGTTGTTTCCCCTTTCTTTAGGGTTGCAAAGGTTCGTGTCTACTTAGCATGGTAATCCTTGTTGTGGGTAAGCTGCACGCTACACTTAGCGCAGTTGCTAGCAGCACCAGCTCCCCCAGCACAGCCAGCGGCACAAGTATAGTGCCATACGCCTGCAGCATTCTGAGCGGGTTCTGGCTGTTTCGCAGCGGGTGTGGCTCCAGGCGTTTGGCCAGGATTGATTGTAGGATTTGATGCTGTTGTAGGGGCAGCCGGTCCGTGATACTCCGTATTGTGGGTGAGCGCAGTGCCACATTTTTCGCATGGAATTGCTGCGCCAGCACCTCCAGCACACCCCTTTGAGCAGGTGTAATGCCAAACGCCTGCAGCATTTTGGGGTGGTTCTATAGTGGCTGCAGCAGCCGGATCCGTGGTATTAGCGACAGTAATATCAGGCATGCCAGCAGGTTGAGTACCTCCGTTTTCAGTGGTTGATTCTTTAGCGGCAGCACTGTCATTTTTGCACGCAGTGAAAATGGTGATGGCAAAGAGTGCTGAGATCGATAGGATAGTTTGAAACTTCATGTTTTATGTTTTAGTTTAGCTGCAAAAGTACCTTAATGCTCTGCTATTTCTGTATCAAATTTTCCAAAACATACTACCTTTCACACTCAACGATTGCTATCCATTAAAGCTATGTTCTGCCGCCATTTTCTCGCGTTTTGCATTTTCATATTTTCAGCTACACTTTCTGCACAGGCCTTCTCCGCAAAGGAGATCGCTCGTTGGGAAAAACAGGCTGCACAGGTCACCATCCTTCGCGACAATTGGGGTATTCCACACATCTACGGCAAAACTGACGCCGATGCCGTCTTCGGACTGCTTTATGCACAATGTGAGGACGATTTCAAGCGAATTGAGCTGAATTATATTGAAAAACTGGGGCGCATGGCTGAGATAAAAGGAGTTTCTTACTTGTATGATGACTTGCTTATCCGGCTGATTATTGATGCGGGGGAGGCAAAAGCTGATTTTGTTAAATCGCCACGCTGGTTAAAAAAACTGCTGACTGCTCAGGCAGATGCACTCAACTATTACTTATACAAACACCCGGAGGTCAAACCCGAACTGCTTACGCGTTTTGAACCCTGGTTCAATTTGCTCTGGACCATGGCAGTATCGGAGCGATCAATACAGACTTCCTGACGGCGGCTGATGTAAAGGAGTTTTATGGAGGAGGAGCCATGGGAATCAATGAAAATCACAAGTCAACTGAAAAAACTGCCCCTGCGGAAGAGTCTGCTGAGCCCGATCCGACGGGTTCCAATGGTTTCGCTTTTGCACCCTCGATTACGGCTTCTAGCAAAGCGATATTGTACATCAACCCGCATGTCACGTTCTATTTCCGCCCGGAAGTTCACATGGTAAGCGAACAAGGTTTGAATACTTACGGTGCGGTGACTTGGGGGCAATTCTTTGTATATCAAGGATTTAATGAACACTGTGGCTGGATGCACACCTCAAGTTACACCGATATTTCAGATACCTATTTGGAGAAGGTCAGCAAAATCAAGGACCGTTGGTATTATGAATACGATGGCAAAATGAAGCCACTTCGTACCAAAACAATTGCCCTTTGTTACCTTAAAGCGGGTAAACAGGAAGAAAGATTTATAGAGGCTTTATACACCCATCATGGCCCCATCATGGCTCGACGTGGGGACCAATGGATAAGCATGAAAGCCATGAATCGCTCCTTGACCAGTCTAAAACAAAGTTGGTTACGCACTAAAGCTAGCAGTTTTGCCGAATTTCAAAAGATCATGAACCTGCGCGGAAATACCTCAAATAACACGGTATATGCTGATGCAGAGGGCAATATTGCTTATTGGCATGGCAATTTTATGCCCAAGCGGGATACAAAATTTGACTGGACAAAACCCGTAGACGGCAGTACCTCGGCGACGGAATGGAAAGGCTTGCACCCGGTCTCCGAAACGGTACATCTTATCAATCCAACAAACGGGTGGCTTCAAAATTGCAATTCCACGCCCTTTACTGTTGCAGGCGCCAACAGTCCCAAGAAAGAAAACTATCCACCATACATGGCACCAGATGGGGAAAATTTCCGGGGGCTGAATGCCGTGCGGGTGCTGGCAAGCGAGAAAAAATACACCCTTGATAAGGCGATTGCTGCGGGGTACGATACTAAACTCACGGCTTTTGAGACTTTGGTTCCAGCTTTGGTACAAGCGTTTGAACAAAATGTGCGTCCGGCAGACTCGCTTTACAACATCCTTAAAGCGCCTATCGGGCTTTTGAAAAGCTGGGATTTTCGCTGTGGAGAAAGCTCTGTATCAACCACTTTGGCTGTTGAATGGGGCGAACGCCTCTTGCCAGCAATTCAAAAAGTGCAGCATATATTGCTTGATGAGGAAGCCGATCAAGTGCAGAAAACGAAAGAATTCACGGCCACTGCCGAGCCAAATGCCTTGCTTTTACCCTTCCTCGAAACGCTACGTGATCTGGAAAAACGTTTTGGAACCTGGCAAATAGCCTGGGGCGAGCTCAATCGCTATCAGCGGATTTCTGAGGAAATAGAACAGCCTTTCGACGACAAAAAAGCAAGCTATCCCGTCAGTTTTGCTTCCTCCACCTGGGGTATGCTACCTTCTTACAATGCGAGATATTTCCCTGGAACGAAAAAAAGGTATGGCGTAAACGGCAATAGTTTCGTCTGCGTAGTTGAGTTTGGTGACCGCCTAAGAGCCAAATCGTTACTTGCTGGCGGGCAAAGCGGCCATCTATTGTCTACGCATTTCACCGATCAATTGGAGCCTTATACCAAGGGCCGATTTAAGGAAGTGCTTTTCTATGAGGCAGATGTATTGAAAAATTTGGAACGCCGGTATCATCCGGGGGAGTGAGCCGTTTGTGGTTATTCCGGTCTTTTCCAGCTGCAAATAAATCAATCTCCAACCACTTTCCTGTCGTAGCGTTGCACTATGAAAATACCACCCACATGGTTATCCAACGGATACGTTGTGCTGTTTACCTGTTTGCCTTGGTCTGTAGAGGCCGATTTTGGCACTTGGGCCATGCGAATGCCAAGTGAGCCACTTATTGGTTTTTTGTGCCTTGGTTTGATTCTTATGTTAGCGCAAACACCAAAACTGCTGCTACGTGTACTTTCCAGCCAGTATTTGCTCCAAATTAGTTTGGTAGGTATCATCTGGATGGCTGTAAGTGCCTGGTTTTCAAGCCTTCCAATCGTTGCATGGAAATATTGGGTGGTAACCGCAGCACATTGGTGGGTGTTTGCGGTTGGAATTTCGATTTGGCCAGCATTGTGGCGTCGGGCATTTCCCTGGTTTGCAGCTTCCATGGCGGGTGTGGCGATTTATACGCTGATACATCATGCATTTTATCAATTTCGCTTCGATCAAGCTTTACTTGCGCCGATGCCCTTTTTTCCAGATCATACCATGTGGGCATCTGCAGTGGTCATGGTGTTGTGCTTAGTTGGAATACCGTTAATACAAGCTATGCCACACGACAAGCGCAGGCAAAAGCCACCGATTCAAATAGCCCAAGTAACCATTTTAGCAACGGCCCTCATTTTTTCCACCTGCCGGGCTGCATGGGCTTCGCTTGTAATGGCTGGACTCGCCTATCTTTTTCTGATTTTCAAGCCCAGAGCTCGATTGATTTTACTACTTGGGTTATTTATTTTTGGTCTGGGAATCTATAGCATGGTACAACCCTGCCGGCTAGATGTTTCGGCGCAGGAACGGCTCAACCGTTGGTCTTGTGCTCTGCGCATGGCGGCAGAAAAACCCATTGTTGGCTATGGCCCAGGTACCTACAAGTTTCAATATCTCGGGTTTCAAAAGCCGGAAGAGATGACACGGATTAGTTTGGTTGTGCCAATTGCTAAAAGAGGACCGGACAACTTTGGGCGAGGCGGTGGGGCCCATTCTGAGTACTTGCAAGTTTTATCGGAATCCGGCTGGCCGGGCTTTTTGCTGTTAATCAGCTTAGCGTTTTCAACCTTGTGGCTAGGGTTCTCAAAGGCAAATGGAATGAATGTCCTACCTTTTTTCTTGGCATTATGTGCTTTTTGGGCCCATGCAGTACTGAATGACTTTTTGCACGACGACCGAATTGCTGCTTTAATGTGGGGGAGCATGGTCATGCTTTGGATTGCTAGAAAAGAAGATTAAATCACGTTTGGATTTTCAAGATGATTAAAGTACCTTTGCCCGCCTTTTTCAAAAAGGCAATTCTTTTCATCTAAATTTTAGATTTACTACAATGTTCGCAATTGTTTCCATCGCCGGTCAACAATTTAAAGTTGAGGAAGGTCAGCAGATCTTCGTCCACCGGCTGGCAGCCAACGAAGGCGACGCTGTGAGTTTCGATGCCGTTCATCTTATAGATAACGACGGTAACGTAACCATAGGCGTGCCCAACATCAAAGGTGCTAATGTTAGCGCCAGCGTCCTCGGTCATCTGAAGGGCGACAAAGTGATCGTTTTCAAAAAGAAGCGCCGTAAGGGCTACCGCAAGAAAAACGGTCACCGCCAACAATTTTCTAAAATCAAAATCGAATCTATCAAGGGCTAATCAGTTAGAAGTTAAGAGGTACAAGTTGCAACTATAAACTTGCAACTATAAACTTGAAACTTTCTACTAATTCCCTCATTCATTCATTGCAAATTCACTCATTGAAAAATGGCACACAAAAAAGGTGCGGGTAGTTCCGATAACGGCCGCGACAGTAAAAGTAAACGCCTAGGCGTAAAATTATTTGGCGGCCAACGTGCAGTGGCCGGCAACATCATCATTCGTCAGCGCGGCACTGAATTTCACGCTGGCGACAACGTGTATATGGGCCGCGACCATACGCTCCACGCTGCTATCGACGGCGTTGTAGTATTCAAGCGCAGTTTCAAAGATCGTCGTTTCGTTAGCATCGTCCCGGTGCAAGAAGTACCCGTAACGCCGGTTAAACCAATTAAAAAGCCAACGAATCCGAAAAATGAAACGGTGGCTACTCCTGCTCCAAAACCAGCTCCAGCTAAGAAAGCCGCCAAGGAAGTGGCTGCCGAAGCAGAAACCGCTGTAGAGGAAGTAGAAATGGCAGCACCTGCGATAGTTGAAGCAATTGCTACTGCACCTGCTGAAAAGAAAGCTGCTGCGCCTAAAAAGGAAAAAGGCCCAAAACTTGACGACCTGAAAATCGTGGAAGGTATTGGTCCAAAAATCGAGACCCTGCTTAAGGAAGGCGGCATCTCTACCTGGGCTGAACTAGCCGCTGCATCAGAAGATCGTCTCAAAGAAATTCTTGACGCCGCTGGTCCACGCTACCAGATTCATGATCCGAGTACTTGGCCAGCGCAGTCTAAATTTGCCGAAGAAGGCAAGTGGGACGAACTGAAAGAGTATCAAGACATGCTCACGGGGGGGCGCGACAAGTCAGAATAAAAGACAATATTGAAAATGCCGCTTGCACAAGCGGCATTTTCTTTTTTATCTTTACCCGCCGAAAGCCTGTTTAGGGCAAAGGCAGGTCGCACACAACAAAACAAAGCCCAAGCGCTTATTCGTTAGAAACTTTGAGAATGGCCACTTACGCTTTGGCTTTGGCGGCAGAATAATCTGCCTGCGCCGAGGCTTCGATTGTAGAATAATCCGCCTACGCCAAGGCTTCGATTGTAGAATAATCCGCCTACGCCAAGGCTTCGGCGGATAAAGAAGTTTTTGTTTTCATAGCTTAATTTTTTAGTTGTTGCCCCGGCTGTAATTAGTCGGGGTTTTTTGTACCCCGGAACGCTGTTCCGGGAAAATTTACGCACTCGGAACAGAGTTCCGGGTTCCATAAACACCCCCGGAACAGAGTTCCAGGTTACATAAACACCCCCGGAACGGAGTTCCGGGTTACATAAACACCTCGGAACGGAGTTCCGGGTTACTATTATGACCCACTTATTAATCGTTTTCATTGGTGGTGGCTTGGGCAGCGTAGCTCGCTGGGGAATTAGTTTGGCCCTGCAACCTTTGCTTCCACGCTTTCCATGGGCCACCCTTGCTGCCAACGGGCTGGCCTGCTTTATAATGGGGATATTGTTGGCGCATCAATTAGCCACCGGCGTGGTAGAACAGCGAAGACTCCTGATAGCCGTTGGATTTTGCGGCGGATTTAGCACTTTTTCCACCTTCACGGCAGAGACACTACAACTCTGGCAAGGTGGCCAGCAAACTTTGGCCGCCCTTAATGTGCTGGGTAGCTTTGCTATCTGTTTTGCTTGCCTACTTTTAGGGCTTAAATTTTGGAATTGATCGTCAAAGACCTCAATGACGATCAATGATGATCAATGCCTAAAAAAATGTCTGAAGAAATCCTCTCCCGCATCAGTCAATTGGAAGAAAAGTACGGCGCTATGGGCCAAGACATGAAGTCTTACCTCGACGGATTGTTACATGCCGACTTTCTGACGTATTGGGATTATATCCATCTTGATACCCTGTTGAGCCTGCAAAATCCGCGCACACCTATCCCAGACGAGCGGATTTTTATCCTATACCACCAAATTACGGAACTGTATTTTCGGTTGACGCTAGATGCCATTGCGCAACTGGCAGATGCGCCGGGTTTGCCATCGCTTGAGCTTTTCAAACGCCAATTGAAGCGCATCAACTGCTATTTTCAACAGCTCATTCAGTCGTTTGATATTATGATTGACGGCATGGATCGCGACGAATTTCTAAGATTTCGTATGAGTCTGCTGCCAGCCAGTGGTTTCCAAAGTGTCCAATACCGCATGATTGAAATGGCAAGCACCGATTTGCGCCAACTGGTACATCCGACTAAACGCGAGTTGATCACCGATGTATCGGATGTGAAATTACTCTGTTCTGTATTGTACTGGAGATCTGGCGCTACCGAGCTCGCTTCTGGGAAAAAGACGCTGACGCTCAGGCAGTTCGAGCAAAAATACTCAGAAGAACTCATTCGCTTTGCGCAACATTACCAGCCCTGCAACCTTCGCCAACGCTACCAAAATCTCTCCACGTCGGATAAGCAAGACCCCGAACTTATTCAACTCCTGCGCGAGCATGACTTGAACGCCAACGTGCGCTGGGGGCTTTCGCATTACCGCTCGGCAGTGCGCTATTTGGATGCAAAACCTAAAGAGATTGAGGCTACCGGCGGCACCAACTGGCAGAAATACCTGCCTCCGCGGCTTCAGTTGGTGGTGTTTTTCCCCGAATTGTGGTCGGAAGAGGAATTGGCAGAATGGGGAAAATTCCAGTAACCACACTTATTTTCTTTCCCATCTCGAGCACTGAGCTTTACCACTAACCGTGCCTTGTCATCCTGAGCGCAGCGAAGGACCTGATGCCGGAGGCCTGGAAGCGGTTTCCTCTCTTCCCTCCTCAGATCCTTCGCTACGCTCAGGATGACAAGGTACGGTTAGTGGTAAAGTTCAGTGCTCGAAAATGCAAAGAAGATGCTTGTTCAACCCGAGAGAAAGCGTGTTTCGCAACCCTGATGTTGTTATTTTGGGTTATTTTGATGTAACTTAGGTTGTGCTTCTTTCCCATCTTGAGCACTGAGCTTTACCACTAACCGTGCCTTGTCATCCTGAGCGCAGCGAAGGATCCGATGCCGGAGGCCGAAAAGCGGTTTCCACTTCTGCTCCTCAGATCCTTCGCTATGCTCAGGATGACAAGGCACGGTTAGT
>JBBQLD010000065.1:0-14662 GCA_038327555.1 Chitinophagales bacterium | reverse complement strand
AGACTTTATTGAAACCAAAAATGGCAATCAGGTTTGGCGGGGCGCGGCGATCGGTGTATTGGAAAATTTGAGACCAGAAGAAGCCGATGCTCGGATCAAAGCATCCGCTAAAGCTATTTTTAAGAAATACCCGGAGAAGCCGATTCCAAGTACACTTCCTTAGTATTTACGTTTAGGAAGGCGACAACAAAAACCTAGTCACATGCTAATCTATTGAATTTGAAATATTTAACTTTTATTCTACTAGTCGCACTTCTCTTTCCCGCCTGCGGAAAGTCGTTCGAAAAAACCCAGCCCAAGATGGAACGGATCACCGAATCCGTTTACGCTTCGGGCATTATTAAAAGCAAAAACCAGTACCAGGTTTTTTCATCCATGAGCGGTCTGGTTCAACAAATTTTGGTCAAAGAGGGAGATCTGGTCAAAAAGGGAGACGCCCTTTTCGTGCTGCAAAGCGAGAGTTCCAAACTGAATGCTGAAAACGCCAAACTCTCCGCTGATTTTGCCGATTTAAATACCACAGGCGACCGGTTGAAGGAATTAAAAGGCCTCATCGAAACGGCCAAAAGTAAAATGCTCAACGACTCCCTTTTGCTCTTTCGGCAGCGCGGACTTTGGGCACAGCAAATTGGCTCAAAAGTAGAGTTGGAACAGCGAGAATTGGCCTATTCGAGTTCAGTAAACAACTATGAATCAGCCATCTTGCGGTACAAAGACCTGCAAAAGCAACTCAAATTTGCCGCTGCGCAGTCCCAAAAACTGCTTTCCATTAGCAAAACAATTGCACAGGATTATACCATCCGAAGTCAAACGGATGGTCGGGTTTACAGCATAACCAAGGAAGTGGGCGAGATCGTGAATGCACAAACCCCGGTGGCGATTATTGGAGATTCGGAGCATTTTATCACCGAACTTCAAATTGATGAAAACGACATCGCCCAGATTAAAAAAGCGCAACGCGTTTTGCTGGGCCTGGATAGTTATAAAGGTCAGGTGTTTGAGGCCACGATTTCCAAGATTGACCCAATCATGAACGAACGCTCCAGAACTTTTACCGTGGAGGCCGATTTTACACAAAAGCCACCAACCCTTTACCCAAATTTGTCAGTAGAAGCCAATATAATCCTTAGCTCAAAAGAACAGGCTTTGACGATTCCACGATCGTTTTTGCTGAGCGATTCTTTGGTAATGTTGGAAAACAAAGAAACTCGAAAAGTAGAAATAGGCCTCAAAGACTACTTAAAAGCTGAAATTCTGAGCGGTTTGACGGCCAACGAAACCATTTTGAAAGCTAAAAAATAAACCCTAAAATCTACGCTCATGGGCACCCTGATTTTTGCTCTTGTCCTGCTCCATTTGCTTGGAGGTTTTGGATACGCTATTTATAAGATCCAATTTGGTTCGAAGAAGCGCTCAAATACAAATCCATGAACCTAAAACTCATCGCAGATATAGCCAAATCAATGCTTTTGGCGCGTTGGCGGCAATCGCTGGTTGCTGCTATTGGCGTAACGTTTAGCATCACGATGTTCATCGCCCTGCTGGGTTTTATGAACGGGCTGAACGACCTCTTGGACGGCTTGATTTTGAATCGAACGGCCCATGTGCGGCTTTTCAATGAGGTCAAACCCAATCCGAACCAACCCATCAATCTTTCCCCCGAATTTCAAAGCGGGCATAATTTCATTCAATCCATCAAATCGAGTGGCAGCCGGCTAGAAATTTACAATAGCGAGGCCATCATGCGCACCCTGAGATCCGACCCTCGTGTGCTCAGCGTCGCCCCCAAAATAACAGCCCCTGTTTTGTACAACTCCGGCACAGTTGACATTACCGGGGTGGTCAATGGCATTGATGTTATCGCCGAAAGTGATTATTACTTTTTCAGCAACTACGTCCAAAAAGGCAATCCACTCGACCTGAAAAACGTAAACAACAGCATTATTTTAGGAAAAGGACTAGCTGCCAAACTTCTGGCCGAAATTGGCGATGTGGTGCAAGTGACGACCTCAAAAGGCGATCAATTGTCGCTAAAAGTGGTTGGGTTTTACCAATCTGGCATTGCAGAATTGGATAAAGTGCAAAGTTTCTCCTCCGTTTCAACGGCGCAGAAACTGCTCGGAAAATCCAGCAACTACATCACAGACTTGCAAATAAAACTTAAGGACTTGGCGCAGGCACCAGCCGTTGCTAAAGAATATGCTCAACTGTTTCAGACCGATGCAGAGGACATTCAGACCGCCAATGCACAATTTGAGACCGGCAGTTCGGTACGGTCGCTTATTTCGTATGCGGTGGGTATTGTATTATTGATTGTTGCAGGATTTGGCATTTACAACATCCTGAATATGATGATCTATGAAAAAATGGACAGCATTGCCATTCTGAAAGCCACCGGTTTTTCAGGAAGCGATGTGCAAAAAATATTTATAGGTATTGCCCTGAGCATTGGAATCGCAGGCGGATTATTAGGGCTTTTGTTTGGCTTTTTGGTTTCCTTGTTCATTGACCAGATCCCCTTCAATACCCCTTCATTACCGACTATAAAAACCTATCCGATCAATTACAATCCTATGTTTTATGTCATTGGAATTGTCTTTTCACTTATCACTACTTATTTGGCCGGCTTTTTTCCAGCAAGAAAAGCAAGCAAAGTAGATCCTGTCATCATCATCCGTGGGAAATAAATGGCCGTTCTAAAATCCGTAGGAATCAATAAGTACTTCAAGGATCCTGTATTGGTTCAGGTGCTCAAAGACGTAAGTTTTTCCATTAATCAGGGCGAGTTCGTAGCAGTGACGGGCAAATCCGGCTGCGGAAAATCTACGCTTTTGTACATCCTTTCTACCATGGATACGGATTATGAAGGTGATTTGTTGGTTGATGGCGAGCTCATGCGCGACAAAACGGAGCCCGAATTAGCCCGAATTCGCAATGAAAAGATCGGCTTTGTCTTTCAGTTCCACTACCTTTTGAACGAATTTTCGGTGCTAAAAAATGTAATGTTGCCCGGCTTAAAACTCCAAAAGTACACGGAGGCAGAGGTAGAACATCGGGCCATGGAGCGGCTTAAAACCCTTGGAATTGAAGCCCTTGCCTTGAAAAAAGCCAACCGATTGTCTGGTGGGGAGAAACAACGTGTAGCCATCGCGCGGGCTTTAATCAATGACCCCATTATTATCATGGGCGACGAGCCAACGGGCAATCTGGACAAAAAAAATGGCGACATTGTATTCAATATCTTCAAGCAACTTTGTGAGGAGTTTAATCAGACCTTACTCATCGTAACCCACGACCAGAGTTTCGCTGAAAATACCCATCGGATCATTGAAATGGAAGATGGGCGGATTATTAGGTAGCAATGCCTGACCCAAGGAGAAGATTTTTATCTTGAGGAATATTTTGATTTTTTGCAATCAAAATAATTCTGTTTCTATTTATTTAAAAAGAGTACCTATTTTTGCAAAAAAACTGCCAATGCAGCTAGAAAAAATCTCTATAAAAGGGTTCCGCGGAATACCCAATCTTGAATTACCCGATCTGGGTAGGATCAATTTGATTATTGGAAAAAACAACACTTCCAAAACTTCAGTACTTGAATCTATTTTTCTATTAGTTGGAGCATCCAATCCAATTTTGGTTGTAAATATTAATAACTTCCGCAACCTTGCTCTCACCGAGGAAGACGATTTAAGGTTTGTATTTAATAATTTGGACTTTGAGAACCCCTTACAAATAAAAGGTGAGTTTTCTGAACGTGGTTTACAACGTGACCTAAGTATAAAACCTGGTAAAAAAGTCATTTATGCTGAAAGTTCAAAAAGTAGTAAAAATGGAATTTCCTTTCCCAATTTAAACACCGCGACAGGAGAACCCCTAATTAATGAATTAATTTTTGAATTTACTAACAAGGAATTCCAAAAAAAAGCCAAACATTACCATGGTTCTTTCACACTTGACAACAGTAATCTGACAATTAATCCACCACAAAATTATAAAGAATCAATAAAAGCTATTTATGTACTTCCTTCAAGTTATGCCCTAACCGAGACCCTTGAAAAACAGCTCGAAAATCTGATTGTTAACAAGCAAGAACAAAAAATTGTAGAAGGGCTAAAACATATTGACTCCTCCATTAAAGGCATTGCCTTAGGCGTCAACAGAATGGTTTATGTTGATATTGGACTCAGCCGCTTAATTCCACTCAATTTATTGGGCGATGGCATCCGTCGTATGCTAAATATCATGTTGAGTATTTCAGGTGTAAATAATGGCATAGCATTGATAGATGAAATAGATAATGGATTGCATTATTCTACACTTTCAGTCCTTTGGAAAACAGTGTTAGAGGCATCAAAACAATTCAATGTCCAAATATTTACGACCACACACAACTACGAAACCTTAAAATATCTTAAAATATTATTGGATCAGCCTGAGATGCATTCCTTTCAATCTTGTATCCGAAGTATAACTCTTCAGCGTTTAAATGATCAAAGTATAATGGCATACACGTATACATATGACAAATTAAACTACTCAATTGAACAAGGAATAGAAATTCGCTAAATCCCTCACGAATAATCATGGTCCGTATTTTTCTCGAAGGCAAAGAAACAAAATTCATTGACTATCTTATCCATAATACATGGAAAGAGCAGAAGCTAAATTCTTTCGAATCAATAAATGCCGGAGGGTGGACCAATTTACATTTAATTTCAAATAAATTCAAAGAAAACACCGATTTAGGAGGTACTAATTTGGTCATTTTTGATGCGGATAGCCCTCAAAATGAGGGTGGGTTTGTGAAAAGATTGATCCAGCTGGAAGCGAAACAAAAAGAACTTAAAATAGAATTTATGCTTTTTCTTTTCCCAAACCATAAATCTGATGGCGATTTTGAATTGCTGTTGGAACAGATCATTAACCCTGCCCATAACGACTTATTAAATTGCTTTTCTGCATATGAAACTTGCCTACTAAAATTAAATGCATCTGCGAAGGAAGAAGTTTATAAAATTCCGATGCGTAAGGCTAAAATATATTCCTATATAGATTCTTTCCCACTAGATCAACGTGAAAAGGAACAAATGAAAAAAGGTGATTACTTTTTTGAAAATCCACAATATTGGGATTTAAATAGTTCAAATTTAGACCCACTAAAGTTATTCCTAATCTCTCACATGGTACAGGTGTAGTATCTTTGGATCTATAATTTTCCTTTAAATCTTGTTAGATTTTTTCAGACAGGTAGGCCAAAATATCTAAGGCGACGATGCGGTGGTGCCTAATTTATATGAGATTGTTGAGATGGATATTTAGGTTTTTAGCCAAATTCGTCATTCCGAAGCACCAAAGGCAGCCAAACCACCGATGCTACAGCCCCTAAAAGATTCAAAAGCAGGTCTTTCTGAGCATCCCATTCGTCACCTTGGGTGCCGAGAAACGCCGTTCCAGCCTAGGGGTCTACCACAATAGCCGAGGCCCATTCCATAAATTCGTAGCGTAAGCCTACCAGCACGATGACGCAACAGGCGAATATAAATATAGCTTTCAATTACGTCAATCGGAAACTAGCTACCCCAAGCAGCCCCTTCTCCGAATAAACCGACACAACATAAGTGCCTTTCTTCAAACGATCTTCCAATTTATAATTCAAGCTTACACGCTGATTGTCAATCACATTTTGGAGTCGAGTCATTTGCGCTGTAATATCAAGATTCCCTTTTTCCGTTTTTATGGTCGCATCTATGGGGTTGTCGCAGGGAATAGAAATTCCTTTGTCATTTGTGATGACAAGATAAAGCGCTTGACTGCCTTGATAGGCAACAGGCACATTGTTGAGTTCAAAAAAGACCTTGAGTTCGCGGGTTCGTTTGGCTCGAATCGTTGGCTTGTCATTCCGACGCTCCATTTCCAGACGAAAACCTGTGGCTTTGTACCGGGCAGAAAGTGTCTGGCGGATTTGGGATTCCAATTTCCGCCCCAAATCGCTGATTTCCATAGAAAGTGAATCGTTTGAGCCGCGCAGCTGCTCGTTTTCCGCGGTCAATCTGGCATTTTTCTGATCCAAAACGGCAATGATGGTTTCATAGCGGTCTTTGATCGTTTGCAGCCGTTTCACCTGTTCACGCAGGGCTTTTTCCTCCCGCAGGTTTTGACCTTTTATTTCCTGAATAGCGGCCTCTTTTTCGGCCACGATATTCGTCGTTTTCGCCAATCGTTGCGCAAGCGTATCGTTTTCACTGCTCAAGTCTGTAAAATCAGTTTGCAACTGGTCGAGGTTGTTTTCCAGGCTCATTTTTACCCCCATCAAGGAATCGAGCATAACCTCATGTTGCTTGGCTTCCGTTTGCCTCAATTCATACAATTGGTTGAATCGCATCCAGGACCAAATGCCCAGAGCCCCGGTTAGCAGCAACAATAAAATTGCCATCAACGCGATATTTTCCGTGGACAATAGCGGTGGCTTGTGCCGCGGAATTACGATTTCCGGATCAGCATCTGACGAAGCGTGCAGATTAGCAATTTCGGTTCGATCTTCTTTATCTACATTCGGAAGATCCAATTCAAGCGGTGGTTGAGGTTTGGGTTTGCGAAAAAAGGAGCCTAGCATACTTTAAGATTTTTTTGAAAATTATTGAACTTTTGTAACTGGTTAGGCCATTTGACTTTTACCACTAATTGCACAAATTAATACAAATTTCTTATCCAAATTAGTGTAAATTGGTGCAATTAGTGGCAAAAAACACTTGGAGGCTAAGTAGTTACGAAATTTTACAGGCGTTCCTAATCAATTCCCTCGACCTTTATTCTTCTGCGTTTTGGGGGCAATTTTGTCGGTTTTGGGGGCAGGACTTGTGTTGCTTGGTCGAGTTTGCTGCTGCGGTTTTTTCTCCTCCCATTTTTGCCTGTTGTAGTCTTTTGCTTCGTCCGGACGGGTTTGAGGACGAGGCACAGCTTCGCGGGCAGCCGGTTTATCTATTTTGCGAATTTGGGGATCGGAAACCCGGGATGGCCTTTCTGTTTTAGGAACGGCTGTAGGTTCTGGGGTAACTGGTGCTTTTGAGGGCGCCCAATTGGCTCGTTTTTCCTGCTTTATTTGGTCTTCACGCTGAACTTCTGTTTTAATAGCCGCTCGGGAGCGTTCGATTTCCGGGTATTTCCGAACATTTTTCGCCAAGAATTCTGTTTGAGAGACTTCCTTTTGAGGATTTTTTGCATTATAATCCTTACGCCCCTGCTCAAAGCGCGCGTACTCTTTTAAACGCTCTGGCAACCGCCCTTTGTCTGCCATAAATTCATCCGAAATGACAGTGCGGTTCTGTTTTTGCCATTCGCGCACACCCATTGAAATGGTCGTCCCCGAGTTTCTGTGACCGTAATAATGGTTTACGAAATGGGTAGAAAGATGGTTGTAATGTTGATGGTGGCTTGGATGTTCAAAATACCAATGCGTGAAATGGTGAGAGGGCAAATATACAATCATAACAGGGCCATAGGGATAGGCATTATACCCCCAATCCCACCACCCGGGGTAAGGATGCCAGCGTGGGTAGGGCTCCCACCAGGGATAGCCATACCAATAAGGATAAGGTTCGTAGTAGTGCTGTACTCTGATATCGTTCTCGCGGCTGGGGGAATTAGCACCATTATACAAATCATCGCTGTAATAATCATCCCCAACATACCCGTTTTCTGTAGCATATTCACGGGCTGCAGATTCCAGTTCTGCTTTGGCTTCGGGGTCGTTTTCAAGTCTTGTTTTCCAACTTTCTAGTTCTTGGTCATGGGCCCGGGCAACTACCAAATTGAGCGAATCTGTTTGCTGAATGACCCTGGCCGGATTGTCGGCATACGTTTCGCCAACCAGAATGGTAAACCGCAGGTCTTCATTGAGTAAATCAATGACTTCTGGTAATCCCAGTAATTGTTCAAAAGCCTCCTTCGTAGTGGCTCCATATCCTGCAATCAGCCGATCAAATGCACGCCGGGTAGTCTGATTTAAATCGCTGATTTTCGTTAGCGTAGCCATTTGCCGATTTACGACACCAAAAGCGTCCTCCCGCTTAGCTTCTGGAAGTACTTCGAGCGAGTTGCGAAGCGCAGATGGGTCATTTTTTTGCAAAACCAAGGTTCCAGTCAGTGCTGGATAGCGGCTCAAATCGTAAAAGACATCTTGTGTGCCGCGCGGAAAATCTTCGATCAAGGTGCGGAAAGCTGCACTGGTTTTTTCCCGCATATTTTGCATCTTAATGAGCACTTCCGGGTACTTGGTGGCTTCCAGGATAGCAAGTCGGGTATCGGAGGGGTATAAAACAAGTGCTTCCACAGCGGTTTTGTTTTCTTCCGCCAAATCGCGAAGCAGTGCTACATCAGTTTGGGCAACTACTGGGCTAAAAAGGGCAAGCGTTGCTATAAAAAGCAAGAATTTGGGCATTTTTGTCATACTTTTTTTGCGTTTTAGGAACAGGTGAACAATTCCTTTCAGGAACAGGTGAATAATAACTTGTTACTTTCAGGTAGATTACTTTTTGCTCAGACAACTATCTTTTTGTGCGAATAGCTGGGCTCTTTTATCAAAAAGATGGGCGATATGGGCGGAAAGGAATCAGATGAAAGTAGCAAGTTGTTATTTACCCGTTCCTAGTGGCAGGGGCAAAAATGCAGCAGCCGATGACCAGATCACAAGAATATTGGTCATCGGCTGCGATGATTTGGCGGGTGTTTGTATTTTTTCTGCTCAGGTTTTGACCCTTCCAGCATCATTCGTTTTCGATCAATTCTTGCAAAATTCTGGCTTCCTCAGCCTTTTCCATTTGTTGCAAGTATTTTTCCAGATCTGCCAGCCAACGATCCAACTGATCCGTTGCTGTGTTTTTCAAGCGATCCAGCCATTGGCGGCCACTTTCGGTATAGAAAAGAAAGTACGCAGCCCCGGCCAATAATGCGACTGCGAGCAGTATTTCGGCAATAGTTCTTTTTTGCATAATGTTTTAATTTTTAGGTTGTTCGGTTATAGTTTCGGGAGGTGTTTCGGGGGGTGTTTCGGGGGGTGTTTCAGGAGACTTCTCCGCTTTTCGAAGTTGAGCACGGAGGCTGGAAATACCGCTCCGAAGTTTGCCATAAACCTTAGTTTTAAGAGAATCACTTGGAGCTTCCGCTGGTGTTTCTTCCGAAACCGGCACTTTAGATTCGTCACGGTTTGGCCAATATTTCAAGACCAATGGGGTAAGTAATTTCAATCCTATTGCCCATTTTGGATCCCTTACCAATACATCAACCAGAAAGGATACAGGTGCCGGCATTCGACTAAAAAACCCCGTTTTGGCATCTTCTGGTGTATTTTTAGAAAATCCTAAAGCCCCACTCACCGCCTTTTTTAGCAAATTGGCTGGCTCGATCTCCTGGCGGATTTCGATAAAGGTGCTTTTCAACTCGAGGCGTTGTTGCTCAATTTGTGCCGCTAATTCTGCCTTTCGGCGTTGGAGTTTTTCTTGGTTATTCATGTTTACCTAGGTTTTCTGGAACATCGCCGTTAAGAAAGGATTCTATGATTTTTTCGCGGACAAATGGGCCAACCCAACGATACGCGAAATAAGCAATAGGCAAAAAAATCAGCCCAGCCAATGCAAATCCCCCGGCGCGGTTGTTGATAAAATCGCCTAGCCACCAAGCGAAGCCCATGCTGAAAAAGAACAGCACGAGTAAGGCGAAGACCATTATCGTGATCGCCCCAGCCATACCTGCTGCGATACCAGATAACCTTTCAGTGGAGGTGATGGTAAAATATTTCCAGCGCGTTTCGAGATGCCTGTTGACTTGTTCGAAAAGCCGGTGGAGTGTTTCTTCTGGATTAGTTTCTTCTGCCATTTTTATTTCTATTTAGGTTATAATCATTTTTTAAACCGCATTACTCGGTGCTTTCAATTGCGCCAATTGACTGAAAAGTTCGTGTTCCTCAAGAGTAAGTGTATGGGGTATTTCCACCATAATTTCTACATATAGATCGCCGTAATTGTCCACAACATCGTAAACAGGCATTCCAAGCCCCCGCATTCGCAATACTGCCCCATTTTGAGTACCTGGCTGCAGGGACATTATTTTTTCTCCATGCATGGTTTGGACGCGGGTTTTTCCGCCCAATACAGCCGCAACCAAATCAACGGTTTGCTTACAACGGAGATCATTGCCCGTACGGATGTAGCGCGGGTGTGGCGCAATTCGGACGTTGAGCAACAAATCTCCAGTTTTTCCACCGCTCGCGCCGGGCTGACCTTTGCCGCGCAGGCGAAACTGCTGGCCTTCACGCACCCCTTTTTTGAGGGTCAACCGGTATTGTTCTGATGCATTACCGAGCGAAAGCATCCTGGACATTCCTTCGAAGGCATCTTCCAAAGAAATCTGTACTTCAGCCTCCATATCCGCACCATTTCTAGCTCTGGTAGCTCTACCGCGACCAGCTTGCGTACCACCAAAAAATTGGCTGAAGAGATCTTCAAAACGGTCGTCGTTTTCAAAGTCGCTGGCATCAAAGGAAAATGGCGGTTGTTGTTTACCCTGTCTTTGTTTGCCTGTTGGCCCACCTTGCCGGCTGCCTCCCGCGCCGCCTTGTTGCACCTGCTCCCACTGCTCTCCATATTGATCGTAAAGTTTGCGCTTCTCTGGGTCAATCAACACGCTATTTGCCTCATTAACGGCTTTGAATTTTTCTTCAGCGATTTTGTCGCCTTTGTTTTTATCCGGGTGATATTGCAACGCTAGTTTACGGTAGGCTTTTTTAATGTCCTCCGAACTGGCCTTTTTTTCAATCCCCAAGGTTTTATAATAATCTTTAGAAGCCATGATTTAAACTTGTTTGGGGCTTGCCGTTCACTTTGGCTGCAAAACTAGGCAAGTCACTAAATTATCCTAATGATTAGAATCAGCAAGGTTGAAGACGTGCATCATCAGATCGAACCTTGTATTTCTAGCAATTTTGTCGTATAAAAAGTGAAATATAATGTCCCGTTACATCAAAAATTTCTGTGAAATCTCTATTCAGGATCTTCCATTGGTTGGAGGTAAAAATGCCTCTCTGGGTGAAATGTTCTCCCAACTAACGCCTAAAGGTATTCTGGTTCCCGATGGTTTTGCCATTACTGCCGATGCGTATCGCTTGTTTTTAAAAGAAAACAAGTTAAAACAGGCTTTGGAGGCCATTGTAGCACGATTAGACAAAACGAATTTTTCAAACCTCGATGAAATCGGTCAGCAAGCACGGGATTTGATTCAAAACGCCCCACTCCCTGCCGCAGTCGTTGCTGAAATCAATCAGGCCTTTAAGGATTTAACCAAACGCGAAGGACTCCATATTTCGCTAGCGGTACGCAGCAGTGCCACTGCGGAAGATTTGCCCTCGGCGAGTTTCGCCGGGCAGTTGGAGAGTTTTTTGAACATCGCTGGGGAAGAAACCCTGGTAAAAACCGTGCATCGTTGTTTTACTTCTTTGTTCACCAATCGCGCCATCAAATATCGCGAAGATCAGGGCTTTGGCAATGCTGACGTAGCGATTTCGGTCGGAGTACAAACTATGGTTCGCTCCGATTTGTCGGCTTCCGGCGTAGCATTTACCCTTGATCCAGACACTGGTTTTGACAAGGTAGTGGTAATCAACAGCATTTACGGCCTCGGCGAAAACATCGTGCAGGGCCGCTCTACGCCCGACGAATTCGTGCTATTCAAACCCCATATTGGCACGCAAGTCAACCCGATTTTTCAAAAAAACATGGGCGAAAAGGAATGGACGATGGTTTACGCCGATGTAAAAAAAACGGGCTCGCCAGTTGATAATCAACCTACTGAATCAGGGAAAAGCGATTTATACTCCATTTCCGATGCCGATGTGCTGACTCTGGGGCAATGGTGTGCTAAAATTGAGGAACACTACCAAAAACCGATGGATATTGAATGGGCCAAAGACGGGCAATCGGGCCAATTGTACATCGTGCAGGCCCGCCCGGAGACGGTTCATTCCAAAGAAACCAAGCAGCGGGCCGCCACCGTTCGAACGTACGCGATTCAATCCAAAGGCAAAAAACTCGCGGAAGGCATCGCGCTCGGGGAAAAAATTTCCACTGGCAAAGCTCGACTGCTGCGTTCGCCCAAAGAAGCCCACTTATTACAGGAAGGCGAAGTGCTGGTTACCGATATCACCAATCCAGACTGGGATCCAATTATGAAACGTGCGGCAGCCATCGTGACAAACAAAGGCGGTCGCACCAGCCACGCAGCTATTGTTGCACGCGAATTGGGCACGGTGGCCATTGTTGGCTCCGGCGACGCCACCGATAAAATTCACGACGGCGAGGAAATCACCGTCTCCTGTGCGGAAGGCAAAACCGGATTTATCTATGCCGGAAAAGCGGAGTGGACTGTGACAGAAAAGGACATTTCCAAACTTAAAATGCCCAAAACGGCTCCGATGCTCATTTTGGGCGACCCTTCACTGGCCTTTCAGCAGTCGTTTTTACCTAATCGAGGCGTGGGTTTGTTGCGCATGGAATTTTTGATCACGCACCATATTCAGGTGCACCCGCTGGCACTCACCCGTTTTGAACAACTTAAGGATGAAAAAGTGCAGCAGGAAATCACCCAGCTCACCCGGCATTATCGCGATAAAAAAGAGTTTTTCGTGGATAAGCTCGCCCAAGGTGTGGCGACGATTGCCGCGGCCTTCCACCCGCATGATGTGATCGTACGCATGAGCGATTTTAAGAGCAACGAATACGCCAATCTGGTGGGTGGAAAGCAATTCGAGCCCAACGAAGAAAACCCAATGATCGGTTTTCGGGGTGCATCTCGCTACTACTCGCCTTTGTACAAAGATGGTTTCGCACTCGAATGCAAGGCCATGAAAAAAGTACGGGAAGAGATGGGCTTCACCAATGTAAAACTGATGATTCCCTTTTGTCGCACGGTGGAGGAAGGCAAACTAGTGATAGAAACCATGCGCGAATTCGGCCTCGTACAAGGCGAAAACAGCCTGGAAATCTACGTCATGGTGGAGATTCCGAGCAACGTGCTCATGGCCGATGAGTTTGCCGAACTGTTCGACGGGTTTTCCATCGGCTCCAACGATTTGACACAACTCACCCTTGGACTGGATCGGGATTCCGCATTGGTGAGCGGACTTTTCAATGAAAAAAACCCGGCCGTTATGCGGCTCATCGCTACGGCCATCCGAACCGCCCGCCGCAAAGGCATCAAGATCGGGCTTTGCGGACAAGCACCCAGCGACATGCCGGAGTTCGCGCAATTTCTGGTGAATGAGGGGATTAACAGCATCTCCTTCAATGCTGATGCGCTGATCAAAGGGATTGAAAACATGGTGAAGGCCGAAGCGGCGGGACCGCAGGAAAAAATGCAACTTGTTGAAGAAATGGCTGCGATAGAGCGCGACCATTCGGTGGTTAAGCAAATGCCCGTCACCAATCCGGAATGGGAGCAGGGCGGGGATGATCTGGTGTTTTATAAGTGAGGCCACGTTAAAGTCTGTACTTTGTCCTGAATATATTTTACATCTAACAAACACCTGTGCCAAAATTAAACCTTTGTGGCCAATAAAACCCACCCCAACAAATTCATCCGCTTCTGGAAAAAACTAGGCCCCGGCCTTATCACTGGCGCCAGCGACGACGATCCCTCGGGCATTGCCACTTATTCGCAGGCGGGGGCAATGTTCGGGCTATCGACCCTTTGGACGGCGCTGCTTTCTTACCCTTTAATGGTGGCGGTACAGGAAATGTGTGCTCGAATTGGCATCGTAACGCGCCAAGGATTGACAGGCGTGTTGAAACAATATTATTCCAAGCCCTTGCTGTACGGAATGATTTTGTTCAGCGTGCCTGCCATTGTACTCAATATCGGGGCGGATATCCAGGCCATGGGTGCCGTGACCAACATGCTTTTCCCTCAAATAAAGGCACAGTGGGCCAGCATCTTTTTCACGGTGTTTCTGCTGGTCAGTATCGTTTTTTTGCCTTATAAACACTTTGCTGCCACCCTAAAATACCTTTGTTTGTCGCTGTTATTGTATTTGGTGGTACCGTTTTTGGTCAAACTCGATTTTCGAGCAGTGCTTTTTCACACGTTTGTCCCAACGATCCGTTTTGAAAAGGAATACCTAATCATATTAGTCGGGATATTGGGCACGACGATTTCGCCTTACTTGTTTTTCTGGCAAACCAGCATGGAAGTCGAGGAAGTAGGTAAACGCAGCAACACCATTGTGGTGGATAAAAAACTGATCACAGATATGCGGCAGGATATAGATTTTGGAATGTTCCTGACTTGTCTTGTTTTCTTTTTCATCATCCTAACCACTGGAACCGTGCTTTTTGAAAGCGGGATGCACGATATTAATACGGTACAAGACGCCGCCATGGCGCTTCGTCCACTTGCTGGAAACGGTGCATATTGGCTTTTTGCGCTAGGGGTGATTGGAACGGGCTTACTGGCAGTTCCTGTGCTGGCAGGCGCGGTCTCCTATATTTTGGCAGAGGCTTTCGGCTGGGCCGAGGGTATGAATAAAAAATACTATGAAGCAAAGGGCTTTTATGCCGTAATGGCGATATCGCTGGGACTGGGGTTAATACTTGATTACGTTGGCATTAGTCCGATT
>JBBQLD010000064.1:0-14702 GCA_038327555.1 Chitinophagales bacterium | reverse complement strand
GCGAAGCGTCGACATCTACACACCCCGACTTTCCCCAAAAAACTTTGGCAACGTATTCAAACCAGAGCCTGGGTTGTGTAGATGTCTACGCTTCGCTGCGACATGACAATTCAAGTTTATAGTGAAAAAGTAGTATTAAGTCAACGACATTGCCCTAAAGGGGAGTTTATTAGAATTGAGTGGATAATTGTTTGTTAACCATTAAGTTATGCATTTGACGGAATAAACTCCGCCCCAGGGGTAGAGGGCGTAACCAGCAGTTGACACAGATTTCTGAATACGCCCGTAAACTAATCCCAAGCTTAGGCGAAACAAATCCCCAAATCACCAAATCCCCAAAAAAAACTTATTCATCCAATATTTTCCATTGTAATGCCGCTTTCACAAGCCCGGCTGTATTTCGAGCGCCGAGTTTAGCGAGTAAAGCAGCCCTATGACTTTCTACGGTTTTTTCAGACAGAAAAAGTTGTGAAGCGATTTCGGGTGAGGTGCGCTCATCCATGATCAGGTGCAGGACTTCTCGCTCACGGCGACTAATTTTCGGGGGTTCTTTGGCTACAGCGCCACCAGCTCTATGGTGCATTAACCCACGCATCACTACATCGGTTACTTCTTTGCTGAAATAGGTTTTGCCCGCAGAGAGCGTTCGAATGGCATGGCAGAGCTCTGCTTTTCCCGTGTTTTTTAGCACATAACCTTGAGCCCCGAGGCCAAGCATGGCGGAGATATAACTTTCCTCGCTGAGCATGGATAGAACCAGGATTTTCAGGTCTGGAAGGTCAGTTCGGAGTTGTTTGCATACTTCAAGGCCAGATTGGTCTGGCAGGTTGATGTCTAGCAGAAGTACGTCTGGAGGCTCGCTGGTTACCTGACGGAGGGTTTCTGCAGCAGTGGTTGCTTTGCCAACGAGCGCGAAGTCGGGCTCGCCTACCAGCAGGCTTTCTACGCCTTCGGCAAACATGACGTGATCGTCGGCAATAAAAATACGGATCATGGGCAGGTGTAGATTGAAGGCGCAATTTAGGCAGGAAAAACCTTTGTGCGCTAAAATTAGTGTTCAAATGTCAAGTTGCCTCATCTTTGGCGCATGAATCAAAACCCAATGGGTCGTTACTAAAAGGGATCTGAAGCACTTCAAAAATTGCTAATGGAAATTGAACTAAATAGTACCCGATTCTAAGTCAGCCCGAAAAGCAATTTTACCTTTGCGCCAATCCTCTAATCCACCCCTTTAAAAATTATTAAATCCACCATAAAATGGACTATCGCACAGAAAAAGATACCATGGGCAAAGTGCAAGTGCCAGCTCATGTTTACTGGGGCGCTCAAACACAACGCTCTATCGAGAATTTCAAAATTGCCCGCGACACCAACAAAATGCCGATCGAGATTATTCGAGCATTTGCATTCCTAAAAAAAGCTGCGGCATTCACCAACTTTGAAGCAGGGGTGTTGCCCAAGGAAAAATGCGACCTCATTGGGCAGGTTTGTGACGAAATTCTGGCGGGTAAACTGGACGATCAATTCCCACTTGTAGTATGGCAAACAGGCTCTGGCACGCAGAGTAACATGAATGCCAACGAAGTCATTGCCTATCGCGCACATGTGCTGCAAGGCGGGCAACTTACTGACGAACAAAAGTTTGTGCACCCCAACGATGACGTGAACAAGTCACAGTCTTCCAATGATACTTTCCCGACCGCCATGCACATTGCGGCCTACCAGATGCTGATGGAAGTCACCATTCCAGGCCTTGAAAAGCTACGAGATACCCTCCACGCCAAGTCAGAAGCCTTTATGGATGTAGTAAAAATTGGCCGTACCCACTTCATGGACGCCACTCCACTCACCCTGGGTCAGGAGTTTAGTGGGTACGTCGCGCAGCTCAATCACGGCCTTCGTACCGTGCGCAACTCACTCGCTCACCTCTCCGAGCTCGCGCTCGGGGGCACCGCAGTAGGTACAGGCATTAATACGCCAAAGGGTTATGCTGAGAATGTGGCGCGACATATTGCCAGTCTGACGAGTTTGCCCTTTGTAACTGCACCCAATAAATTTGAGTCCCTTGCCGCCCACGACGGTATTGTAGAATCTCATGGCGCGCTCAAAACAGTAGCCGTCAGCCTGATGAAAATTGCTAATGATGTACGGATGTTATCCTCCGGCCCGCGCTCCGGTATCGGCGAAATACACATTCCCGACAACGAACCCGGTTCCAGTATCATGCCCGGAAAAGTCAATCCAACGCAGTGCGAAGCCCTCACGATGGTCGCTGCGCAAGTCATGGGCAATGACGTGGCCATCAATATTGGTGGTTCCAACGGCCATTTTGAACTCAATGTGTTCAAGCCCGTGATGATCTATAATTTCTTGCATTCCGCCCGACTCATTGGTGAGGCCTGTGTCAGTTTCAACGACAAATGTGCGGTTGGTATTGAGCCATTGCGCGACAACATCGCCAAGCATGTGAATAACTCACTAATGCTGGTAACGGCTTTGAATACCAAAATTGGGTATTACAATGCCGCTGCAATTGCGCAAAACGCACACAAAAAAGGGATATCATTAAAAGCGTCAGCCTTGGAGTATGAATTGCAGGGACTTGATTTCAAGCACATGACCTCGGAGCAATTCGATGAATGGGTGCGGCCTGAAGATATGGTTGGCCGGTAGGAAATGAAATAATTGCTTATAATTGCTTATACTATTGTTGTACAGTGACTAGATTTCCGATATCCGATTACATGATTTCCGATTTTCGATTGGATGGTGGATTGAAAAATTTTGCGACCTGCTTTTAGGAACGGGTAAATAATAACTTGTTACTTTCAAGTAGGTATTGGGGTATTGACCGTAAATTCTACTTCTTCCTTTTACCATTCAATCGAAAATCGGAAATCATGTAATCGGATATCGGAAATCTTCTAACTGTACTGTATGCTGCTAATCTGACAAACTAGAACTAAAAACTTCTCCGTTTAAAATTTCTCCAAAGAAAACTGCACCGTTATTCCCGTATTTAAAGTAGTAATTGGGAACGACTGTGAGGTCTTCGGTACCGTTTTGCGGTAGTCAGCAAAGAGGCGCAGCTTGAGGCGCTTATTCAGGGCATATTCCACCTGCGGGTTAAGGCTGATGGTACGTGCGCCACGGGTAGGCTGCGCTTCGTTCGGGCTATCCAGAATGTGTGCGATGGTGATGTCGTCGCGCACCTCAAAGTCGAACTTGAAGGTCAAGTCATTTGCCGTGCTGCTACCACCGCCCGGAGGGGGGGTCGGAGTTGGCGGATCACCTGGTTTCTTCTTTTTGTTCTTGCTCTTACGATTGCTCTTCTTTTTGGACGAACTGTTTAACGTCTTTTTGCCCGTAAGGAATGGTATATTCACATTTTTGACGCGGTATCCAAAGCCTACGGTGTAGCCGCTACTCTTTGTTTCGGACAGTTGATAGTCAATAAACGACATGGAAAGCGTTCTCGAGCGTTTGACATCAGCCTTGAATGTCATTTCGTTTTTTAACTTCACATCAACACCAACCAAGGGTTGAAACTGCTCATTAATCACAACCTGCGGAATTTCAAAACGTGCCGTGTAGTTGAAGTTTAGCTTGTAATTATCGTTACCAGTGTCATACTGGTTGCCCTCGTCGTAGAAAATATCCGTATTGTATGAATTCACCGTGAGCGTGTTCTTGTACCCGTGGGAAATCTGAATACTAGAGAAGAATTTTTTCAAATTGCCGACTTTAGATAAGCCATTGTAGCTCAACTTCCAGTTGGGTGCAGGCATGGTTTTGAAAAGATCAAGTCCGGTAGTTCCAGGATCTTTCTTCGTGTACGCGGCCAAAAATGCGGGTATAAGCACTTCCTGGTGAATACGCCCGTAACCTTTCTTGTATCCATCATCGATGGCGTGAACCGAATCGGCAGCCAGGCCATTTTCGCGTGCCAAGCGCTCCGAAACAACCGGGCGGTACGACTCAAATCTGGAGAAAAGTCCAGCGATGTCGTTGTTGAACATCGTGTTCATCGATAAGAACGAAATCGTATAGCTGCCTAAATCTCGCGCAGCCCGGTGCTCAAATTGAACAAGATTTGGGTCGATTTCAAAATTCTGATCTTTAAACAACTCTGTACTGTTGCGGGTGTATTGTTTAGTGGCGTTCACTTCCAGGCGGAAATCGGCAAAAGGCTCAATCGTGACCCCCATATCCAGGTTTTGGGTGTAGTTTTTCATCACCTGTTGATTGAGTTCCGGGCGATGGGTGATACTGCCCATAGCCCCCAATTTATCGAGATAAGCCCGATCGGCCTCCTGAAAACCTGCCACAAATGCCCAGCCTGGCGAATTAAAGCCTTCACTCAAGCCCATAAGGCTTGTCTCGGGCGTAAACCCTGGGATCACGTTGCTCCGATTTTCAGAGTAGGTGAATCGGGCTTTGCGTACCAACATGAGCGGACGCAACGCAATGCGCTCGGCCAGCGATGGTTGGCGTTCTTCTTTCTTTTTGTCCTTGCCTTTAGTGTCTTTTGCTGCCGGGGTTTTGCTTTTGCCCCCTGCGGAAGGGTCTGCTGGATTGGTGCCGCTGCCAGCAGGATCTGAAGGATTTGGCCGGGTGCGGGAAGGCCGACCAGTCAGCGGGTCAATTCCACCCGGGCCACCGGGCAATGGAACACCCATGCCAGGAGGCATCATGGCACCAGGGTTGTTTTTGTCTGGTGGTGGTGGTGGCGCACTTGGGTCATTCCGATCTGGAACACCACCTTCTTTGCCTTTTCCACCTCCAGGGGCCATACTGCCCTCGTCTTTACCACCGCCGCCAGCAGGCGTTTTTCCGGTACCGGGCCGATTACCCCCACGGTCAGGTTTGGGGCTTGAACCGCCGTCATCCCCGCCACGAGAACCGGGTTTGCCGCTATTGTTTCCACCACTTTTGCCGCCGGAGCCGGGTTTGCCGGGTTTGCCGGGTTTATTGATCTTCGAGAGATATTTGCTCTTGTTGTAGAGGGTCTCGAAGTTGAAGTCGCCGTTAATCTGGCGGGTATTGTTGTTTTGGATCGTATTACCCAGGTTGCGAGAATTCTCGAAATCCTGGAAGACTCCTGCATCTAAATTCTGAAGCTTCAAGGATTGCGCTGTCCAGGTATAGCCAGCTGTGTAGGAGGCTTTCATGCTGATAAAATCCAGCATCGGGATTTGTTTGAATGGAAGCGTCCAGTTGAGACTTGCGGTGTGGTTGTAGAGCTTTGGGCGGCCTAAGGATTTGAGGTTGGTAAGGATGCTGTCGCGACGCTCTGCCTTGGTTGTGCGAGGGCCTCCTTCAGATGCGTATTCCAGGGGTTCGTCAATCAGACTCCTGGCACTGGCATCAAACTTGAAACGCAATGCTTTGGTCATATCCCAGCCAAGGTCGTAGTTGCGATCCCAGGTAAATCGACGGTTGTAATAGGTGTTTCGCGAAGCATCTTCTCCAGAAAAACGGTAGGTTGTGATGCCTTCAAAACGCTCCAAATTCGTGTTGAACCCGTAGGTGTTGGGTACAGGATTGAAATTGAATTCTGAAATAAACTTGAGGTATTTGTCCTTTTTGACCAACTTTTTAAACGGGGTGATCGGCTTCCTCCCGGTGCCATATTGCCAATCCAGACCACCCTTGTATTGCTTTTGCTGGTCACTCTGGATAAACGGGGTGCGCTTTTCCTGCTCGTTGTACGCATAGGTGACACTAAAATTTTCAATGTTCCAGGGGAGCGGAACTTTACGTGGTTTACCGCGCCGTTCTTTACGGACGTTGGTAAAGTTATAGCCTTTTACGACGGTAATATCTTGTGCATTAGTGCGGATATTATTGCGCTCCGCAGCATCTGCGGTTTCCCTAATTTTGTCCTTCAGTTTGATATCCAGGTCGTATGGGTCGTATTCTGGATTGCGCGTCACGTTGGAATATTGGGCGTAGAACGGAATTTTCAACCCTGATTTTTCCGGAAGAAGTTTACTGAGTTCGATATTGGTCGACACATCGTATTGAATCACTTCTTCGCGTTGGCGCTGGGCGAGTTTTTCTTCGATGCTTCCCCAGCCGATACTGGTGTAATTGCCTGAAAGCGAGACGCCACCCAGATCTGCTAGTTTCATATCCACCCGGGCCAAGCCGGCAAAACCGCCTTTTTCATTAAAGCCATTCAGGCGAAGTTCGTTGAGCCAAACCTCCACACAGTGACGCGTAGACATATCTGGATCGCTGTTTCGCACCCCAATCATTACCCCTTTGACGAGACCAAGGTTCGGGTTGCCAAATATTCTAACGCGGGCTTCCGGATTATCCGGGTCAAAGCTCACAAATGGTTCATTTATGGGAGCATTTGGATCCGCATTGCGCTGTTTTTTTACCGCTGTGAGGAGATCTAGTGAGAAGTCGAAATTATTTCTCCAGACTTCATCTTTGTACTCCCGGCTGTCAGGGTTTCCATTCAAATTGGTGGGGTCGGAGATTTTCAAAGGCAATTCATACTCATAGTAGTTGCGGGTATAGTCTGAACCCAGGCGGATAAAGACCTTTAAATCGCCTGAATCAAGCTGTTCCTGGGTTTCCTCTGCGTGTACAAACATTTTCATACGTTTGAACTGACGTAAATCCATATTCAAGCTCTTGAATACTGCGCGTGCATCGCAGTATTCAAGATCGCAAAGATTCATGGCAAGCGATTGCTCATTTTGCAAAATGTCGGGGAATGCACCCACAGACTGCTCACGCAAGATACCGAAAGGAATGGTGTAATTGAAGGGCTGGCGGGCTGAGTTCTCCTCGATATTCACCGCGTTCACATCAAAAGGAATTGGAGCGGGAGCCGTAACGTCAATCCCGCAACCCGCCAGATTTTGTTTGAATCGGCGCCATTGGTTGCGCCCCAGTTCGAGTGTTGCGAAACGGAAGGTTGTACGCTCATCGAAACCTTTCCAAAGCATTCGGATAAAGCGCACAGAACGGAAATCTTCAATCCCGCCAATGCTCTGACGCATTTTGTCGTCAAGCGGAATTTTGAAGCGATACCAGACTAGCCCAGTAGGGTCAGTTACGGTATTGTTTACGTATTCTGAGATAGCAGGATCATTTTGATCAAGCATTCCATTCACATTTTTCAGGTCAATTTTGTATCGGAAGTAAGCCTCCGTTTCATTCAGCGAACGGTCGCGGTTGAGGTCTTCCTGATCGGGAATATTGGTGCTGGAAGGGTTTTGATTTTGGCTTTGATTTATAGGCGAGTTGCCCTCCTGATTGTTGAATTTTCGGTATCGATTCAAAAGCCCAGGGCCACCCGGCGTTGCTGGAAAAGAATTATCCCGAAAAAAAACGAAGTTATCATTGGAGGGGTCTTCTGCGACTGCAGTTTTGAAATTGGGCGAAAGACCCGGCGAAGTCTGGATGATTTGGTACCATGCACCGATATCACCAAAGCTCGCCTCTTGCGCGTCGTCAAGGCCGTCCAGGCCCACGTCTTGTTGAGCCCTGCTTGCTTCATTATTGTCAAAAGCATTTACCACAGGAGGCTCGATAGGGACGCGCCCCCAAGGGGATACATCAGTTGCCACATTATTTGTACCCGTCGGCATACCGTTTTCAAAAAACTGCCGTCCATCGCGCATCACATCTTCTGAAATAGAACCGAGATCAATGTACATCTGCCCACCATTAGCCACGTCATCACCATCACTTTTATTCATGTAAGGATTTAACATCCAGAACTCTATAAATTCGATATTCGATGCTTCAAAATCATTGTTATTCAACTCTTTCATGAAGCCTGCCCATCGGGTTCTGGGTAGATTGAGTTCTCCTTTTTCGTTTAGGCCCGCTGAGGTGCTATATCCGGTTGGAATTTCAAAATTATATGGACCGCGTTCACGCGGGAAAATGGTGACGTCCAGGGGCCGCAAGCTCGATTGCTCAAATGGCGTTAGTTGGCGATTGGGGAAGATATCTTGAAACTGAATCAAACGCGTGTAAGGGTCAGTACCGTCAGGTTGGTCGCGGGCACTAGGGTCGGAAATGTACCAAGTGAGGCCTGCACGGTTGGCCCCCAAAGAGAGTGTGGTGTTTGTAGGATCAGATTCTGGAAAAAGGGCCAAATTGCCTTGCGGTATGGAGGCAATCACCCACTGATTGAATTGGTTTGTGAGCGGAATATTTGCCGTACTGCCCTCAAAGTCATCGAGATACACGGTGCCTCCTTTGTCGTCGCCCTGATTAATGGCGCGGTTGTGTCCGGGTTGCAGTACTGCTACCTCGGCCATCGCTGTGATGGTTGAGGGCTCTTTGGTTTCGATGAGTGGTAGCTTATCAATGAGTTTGGTAAGCCAGGGTGCATCTTTCGAAATACTGAAATCCAGACCGTAGACCTTGTTATTGATCGGGTCGTCTCCAAAGTTAACCTTTTGGGTAAGTGGGCGCTCAAACAGGTTCATGAACGTGCCGCCCACAGTAACATCTTTGCTAAAGGCATAATCAAATCTCGCCCCAATCATGCTCCGACTTTGAAAGCCAAAAAACGTATTATCTTCAAAACTCACGTTCACACTCTGACCAGATTGAAGAATAGCATCATTCAGAATACGCACCTTACCAATGTTGTAGTCAATGGAATAGTCAACGCCTTCACGAAGTGGTGTACCCCCGGCGGTCACTCGCACCGAACCAGGGGGCAGGTTAAAGGTTCCGAGCGATATTTCTGAAGAGGTACTTGATTTGTACGTCCCGCGCAGCATAAAACGATTGAGCTGCTGGTATTCCCGGGCTACAAAGGTGGTACTGTCATAAAGTTGTTGATAAATCAGCCCGCTTCTTAAAGCATTCAACTGAGTCTGCGTAAGCGGAACTCCATTGGCCACGGTTATTTTACCTAACAGGTCACTACCAAAAGGCTCAAGCACCGGGAACATAATACGTCCGGAGCGCAAATTGATGGTCAAACCCGGCACAAAGTCGAAAATACCATCTGGACCAGGGTCGCCTTGCAAGTTGAGGTTATCCAGCCCAAAAACCTGAAGCAAAGGACGGCTTTTCAAATTGTCTGGAATCAGCGGGCCATCCAGGAAACGCTTTTGCCCGAAACCTGGATCTTCGTAATAAATGTCAAAACGAAACTCTTGCGGATCTACATTGGATGTACCTACCGCATACACGTTTTTCATCATCAAATCCCAGATAGGGTATTTGACGTTGGGGGTGGTGCTTTTCAGCATTTTGAGGAAAAGCACATTGGATTTCAGGGTATCTATCGAGTTTTTCTTTGGTATCTCGTCCGAAAATTCACCAATTTTATAGGGAACGCCATTGTAAGTATAGGTCAAGGCTACACCCACCACCTGGTCGGGCTGCACGTTGAGGTTGATGCTGACAAAGCCCAGTTGTTCGTTGTAGGTATATTCTTGCGAGGAAAGCAGACGGGCATTCATTTTTTCAAAATCTTTGATCTGCTTCAGCTTGAAATTTGGCCCGGTGAGTTTGCCGACTATTCGGTCGCTAAAACGCATGGAGGAGTCCATGCTTAGTTCATCCAAAATCTTCGCGTACAGCTTGTTATTCTGGTTGGCCGGGAGCGGATTGCCTTTGATGTCTTTCCCTGGAGGGCTGGGGATTAATAAAGTGGAATCCCCCACAAGGAGAGGTTCGGCCAAATCAGTAAGCGGGAGCACATCCCGTGTATTCTGAAATTCCTGTTTATCATTGGTGATCCACACCTCCATCCGGGTAATATTGAACAGCGATTGTGGTACGGGGAGGCATTTCATCGCTGGTTCGAACTCGCTTCTGTTCCATTGGCTGACGAAAAAGTGGCGGTTCTCGTCGTATTCATCAATGGGTTTTTCGAAGGTCTGCACCTGCGATCCGCCCTGCACTTTGATGCTTTGCTGCTTGGAACGCTGCTGGCTCGCCACAAGCGTGGTACGCAGGTGGCCAAATTTCATTTCTGTCTTGATCCCAAACAGGTTTTGTGCGCCTCTGATGAGGTTAGAGCGTAGGGGCATAGACACGTTTCCGGCTTCTACGTTCTGAATGATCTCGTCTTCTGAGAAGCCTTTTGTGTCGTAGTTGATCTTCATTTGATTGTCGAAATCGAAGGTCGCCTGCGTGTTGTAATTGAAGTTGAGGTTAAGTTTTTCCCCGATTTTCCCTTGAGCACTCATGTTGATGTCCATGTCGAAATCGAAGTTCCCGTTGCTTTGCTGGCGGAGCGTCAGAATCGGATTCTGGATTTTTTGCCAGTCATATCCAAAAGTCAGGTTGATGTTGCCCTGAGGGCTGATATCTACATTAGTGCCGCCAAAAAGGCGGTCAATCAACGAGTTTTTGAAGTTGAATTTTGACACCGGGTCTACCGTGCCGTCAGCATTTTTGCCATCAGCAGATACGACCCCCTGCAATCGGTCGAAATAAGCGCGTTGTTGTTCCTCATCGCGCCATTTTACATATTCCGTGAAGGTCATATAAGTTGGTGCGCGGTAAAAATCTTCCCCGATCTTCTCCGTGATGATATACATATCCGAGCTTGCATCATATTCCACCTGCCGATCAATGGCTTTGGGATCGCGCAAATCGATCGGATTGTTGTTTCCTGCGTTGATAAAGTCGTCGTAACGTTCCGTCAAGGGGGGCAAAGTATCTAGCGTTAAGGATTCGCCTGCTTCGGTTTTGGCTTCAAGATCCGCCACAACAGATTCTTGGCTATCTACTGCCATGGCAACAGGCCTTTCGCCATCAGGGAAAAAGAGGGTAAGTACATTTTCGCGCACCGTTTCCGGGTAAGCAAAGGCGTATAATGCACAAATAGAAGATAGGGCAATCGCCGCGAGAAGGTTATTCTTCTTCGTCATTTTCAAAAAAGCAGGATGGTTTAAACTGGGGATTTGTTGATTTTGGTATTTGGTTATTCGAGTAGCCAGGTATGGGTGTTCGAATAACCAAATCAACAATTATACAAATCCACAATAACAAAAAATCATTTTGCCGGTGTTGGTGCCCGACAGACGGATTACAAGTGGGGCAATGACGCAGACACGAAAAGAATGGTTGCCTTATGATCGCTTGATTTAGAGGCCATTTTTTGGTGGCCAGATTTCTTACTTTTGCGCTTCATTGTTTGGGTTTACCCGGTTCTTAGGAACGCGACAATAGTAACGTAGTCATTTTAGGTCAGCCATTTTTTCATCAGACAAGCCTATTTTTCTGCGAATAGTGGTGCTATTTAATGAAAAATAGGGGCCGTATGATGGAACAAAGGGTGGCATCAAATGACTATGTTATTGTTGTCGCGTTCCTTAACGGTTTTTGAGTTCAAGGATTTGGAAGTTTGCCAAGGGCTTGAACCATAAACTCCTAGACTATAAACTCCTAAACCATCAAACCATCGATTTTTTTTGACTTATGAGTAACCGCGACAACCTCCTCGGCGTTTTGGGGACGATTTACCGATGGAGAAAAGCACTCCGAAATACCTGTCTTATCGCGTTAATAGGCAGTATCGTAATCGCTTTGTGGATGGATACTTACTTCAAAGCCACCACTATTTTTTATCCAAGCAATCAGGATCTTTCCAAGCCCGAACTGATTTTTGGCGGGATGAGCAAAGTGACGGAGTATTATGGTGGCGACAAGGACGTGGACCGGATTCTGGAAATTGCCGCCAGTAGCGAACTTGTGGACTACATGATCGGTCGTTTTGGCCTTTTTCAGCATTACAATATCGATTCGACCAGTCATGAAGGCCGGTATTGGGCAAGGCTTAAATTCCGAGATCTTTATGTGGTGCAAAAAAATCGCAATGATGCCATTGAACTGACGATCGAAGATACCGACCCGAAAATAGCCTCGGATATGGCCAATGGAGCTCGGGAAAAAATTGACGAAATAACCCAGCGGCTCACTAAAAGCAGCCAGGCCAAACTCATCGCCTCGTTTGATGCAAACATCAAGCGCAAAACTTCTGAACTCATCCGACTCGGCGATACCCTCCGCAATGTGCAAGCTGAATACAATATCTACAGCGGTGGTTATCAAGGCGAACAGCTTTCTGAACAGCTCACCAGAGCAGAAGAAGACATTTCCCGCAACCGCGCCCGTCTGGAGGTGCTTGACGGCAATCCACTCATTCCGCTCGACACCATTGAATACATCAAAGCCAATCTGCGCGGTGCCACTCGCCAACGCCAAATGCTTTTGGCCCATAGTCCCAAAGGGGGCAATACCACCATCCGAGACTACAACGAAGGCATTGGGAAAGTATCCATTGCCAATGATTTGCACAACCAGGCCCGGAAGCAGCTCAGCTACGATATGGAAAGATATAACCAGATTTTAGCGGCCTATAACACCAATATCCCTTCCGTTCAAATCGTTGAAATGGCCGAGCCGGCTTTGATGAAAAGTCGCCCACGCCGAGGTATTATCGTGATCGGAGCAGTGATGGCAGCCTTTCTTTTTACACTTTTTGCAGCATTTTTGGCTGATGCTTATCGGGATGTGAATTGGAAGGAATTGGCAAGTTGAAAGTGGCAAGTTGGAAGTTGAAAGTGGCAAGTTGAAAGTGGCAAGTTGAAAGTGGCAAGTTGAGCGTAGTAAGTTGAAAGTTTGGAAAGTAGCTTGGCAGGGCCTATTTTTATACTGAACTAAATCAATAAACCAATGGCAACATTCTACAGATTTGAAGATATCCTAGCGTGGCAGAAGGCAAGGGTCTTATGCCAAATCATTAAGCCCCTGACCGAGCGGGAAGGATTTTCAAGAGACTTCAAATTAAAAGATCAGATACTTTCTTCATCTGGCTCGGTAATGGATAACATCGCAGAAGGCTATGAACGGCAGACGAATAAGCAGTTTGTTTATTTTTTATTTGTGTCGAAAGGTTCATGTGGGGAAGTTCGTTCTCAAGCATACCGAGCTTTGGATTTTAAGTATATAACACCCCAAGAGTTTGAAGATATACATGCTCGTGCTCTGGAAATCAGCAAAATATTGCATGGCTTAATCGGGCATCTTCAGCCTCCTGACCAAACCTGACAAGTAGGCCAATTCAATAACTATGCACTTGTCCAACTTGAAACTTGAAACTTTCAACTTGAAACTTAACGCTTGAAACTTAACGCTTGAAACTTGAAACGCTAATAGGAGTTCCAAAAGGCCACCCACAAGGGCGGCTGGTCGCTGCATTTGTAGTGCTGAGTCTGCTGGTTATTTTTGCTGGATTGTGGTATGAGATGAACTGGTTGACGTTTCTTCCAGCAGGATTGGCGGTAGTTTGGTTGGCCCTGGTGGATGTTAGGAAGATTTTTTTCCTAATGATTGGGTGTATCCCACTCTCGACTGAAGTGGCACTGCCAGGTGGTTTGGCTACTGATTTGCCTTCTGAACCACTCATGTGGCTGCTCACTTTGGCTGGTGTGGCCTGGTTTTCTCGAAACTGGCGACAAGTGGATGTTCGATTTTTTCGCCACCCCATCACCCTCGCCTTGTTTGCCCATTTGTTCTGGTTAATGATTTGTGTGGCCACCTCCCAAGACTTCCTCATTTCCTTTAAATCCGTGTTGGCCAAAGGCTGGTATGTAATCGTCTTTTACTTCTGGGCGGCTCGTTTTTTGAATACGGAGCGCGACTTCAAAGCCTTGATGTGGTGGTTTTTTATACCCTTGTTTTTTGCCACCATCACTGTGGTTTATCGGCATGCTGGATATGGTTTTTCATTTGAAAGCATCAATGGCTGTTTGGAGCCATTTTTCAGGAACCACGTGATGTACGCCTGTTTGTTGGCTATTTTTTTACCCTTTGTTTGGTATGGCACGTATTGGTATCGGCGATTTTCTGGGGCTTGGTGGCTTTTGGTATTTGGAGTGCTGGTGTTTTTGGTCGGTATTAATTTCGCCTACACCCGGGCGGCATACGGGGCTCTGGTACTTGCCGTAGGCGTGTATTGGGTGGTTCGTGGACACTTGATGAAAGCAGCTTTGGTTGCAACAGCCCTGATTTTTGCCGTGTTCATTACTTTTCTTGGCGTCCGTAATAACTGGTTAATGTTCGCCCCGGAATTTGAAAAGACCATCACCCACCAGCGCTTTGACCGACTGTTGGAAGCTACCACAAAACTGGAAGACATCTCGACCATGGAGCGGGTATATCGCTGGGTGGCTGCGTCATACATGATTCAAGAGCGTCCGGTGCTTGGTTTTGGGCCAGCCACGTTTTACTCCCATTACAAGAACTACACCGTCACAAGTTTTCGCACCTATGTTTCCGACAACCCGGAAAGATCGAGCACGCACAATTATTTCCTGATGGTGGCGGTAGAACAAGGCCTGCCGGGGTTGTTCTTCTTCCTGCTTTTTTGCGTGGTAGTCATGTTGAAAGGCGAGACGATTTACCATCAAACACGGGAACGAAGTACAAGGGTCGCGCTGCTTTCCGCCCTGCTTTGTTTTGTACTCATCAATATCCTCATGCTGATCAATGATTTTGTTGAAACCGACAAGATTGGGTCGCTTTTTTTCATTTCTGCAGCTATTTTGGTGTATATTTATTTGAAGAATCGGGATCAGGTTGGATAGGTATAGTACCGGCTGCTTTATCTGGCGGATGATAAGAGGAATACGGCAGCTAAAGCAGCCCATACTATGCCGTCGCTGCGATTGGAATCCGCATTTTAGTTTTTGGAGTAA
>JBBQLD010000063.1:0-14739 GCA_038327555.1 Chitinophagales bacterium | reverse complement strand
CGGCAGCTTCCCGATACGCATTGATCAGCCCGGAAGTTCCAAGCAGGGTTCCGCCAAAGTAGCGTACCACCACCACCACGACATAGGTTAGTGAAAAAGAATCAATTTGCCCCAGAATTGGCCGCCCGGCGGTGCCACTGGGTTCGCTGTCGTCGTTGGCGCGGAAACGGCTGCCGTCTGGCTCAAAACGCCAGGCAAAACAATGGTGACGGGCTTTGAAATGTTCTTTTCGGAGATTTTCCAGGTGTTCCAAGGCTTCGGCTTCGCTGCGCACAGGCCATGCGTAGGCGATGAATTTGCTGCCCCGATCTTTGAATTCGCCGGTGCTGGCTGCGGCGATGGTTTGATATGAATCTGTCACGCTGGCAAAGATAGTGGTGTCTGCTGATCTTAAGAATCGCCAAGGTGTGAATGTTGTAACTCATAGCAGGAATTGTGTAACCAGCCGCCATCACAGAGTGCTCACCTTTACCTTGTGAAAATTCGTTTATAATTCACGCAACCATTTTCAGCTTTGAATTTTATTTATGAATCCTGTCGATTACGATATAGTAATTATAGGTTGTAGTTCAGAAGGTACGACAACAGCGCGCTGTGATGCGCAAAAAGGTCTAAAGGTGCTTTTGGTGGATAAGCGGCAGGAGTTAGGAGCACCCATTCAATGCTCCGGGCTTTGAGCGAAAATGCATTGAAAAAGGCGGGTGTTAAACCGAGTGCAAAATTTATTTAAGAACCCGTCTATGGTTTTTTTGTGTACAATGAAATCGGTGATTAACAACGCTAACATTTAATATAAATGAGTTTTATCAAAACAAAACCAGATAGTTCTGGAAGCTCCGTAAATATATTTTACGAAGATTATGGCAGTGGGAAACCTGTAGTATTTATTCACGGATGGCCACTTAACCATGAAATGTGGGAATACCAGTTGTCAGAATTGCCCAAAAACAATCTTCGTTGTATTGCATACGACCGTAGAGGATTTGGGAAATCAGACCGCCCCTGGGAAAATTACGATTACGACACGCTTGCAGATGATCTGAAAGCATTGCTGGATCAATTGGATTTAAAAGAAGTAATTCTAGTGGGCTTTTCAATGGGTGGAGGAGAAATTGCCCGCTACATTGGCAAATATGGCACAACCCGAATTGCAAAGATTGTATTAATCAGCGCGGTTACGCCCTATATGCTCAAATCCGCAGACAATCCTGAAGGGGTAGACAAAAAGAATTTTGATGCAATGATAGAAAAGATAACAAAAGACCGCCCTGCCTTTCTAGCAAATTTCGCCAAGCATTTTTATGGGGTCGATCAAGTTAAAAATGCAGTAAGTCAGGAAATATTAGATTGGAATCAAATGCTTTGTTTGATGAGCGGTGCAAAAGCAACAACGGAATGTGTACGGTCTTTTTCCGAAACAGATTTTAGAGATGATTTGACCAAAATTAATGTCCCGGTACTCATCATCCACGGAGATGCTGACCAAACGGTTCCTATTGCTATCTCAGGAAATAAAACAGCAAAATCGCTGCCTAAGGCAAAATACATGGTATATCAGAATGCACCTCACGGGTTATTTATTACGGAAAAAGAAAGATTGAACAAGGACTTGATATCTTTTATTGGATGAAGCGCAAGAAACCCGGTGTTTTTTAAATAGGATAGAACGCTTGCATCAATTGTGGCGCATTTGTAGCCGTATGCCCACACAATGCGGCGTTTATCTCTGCCTTTGATACGATTGCAGTAAATATACCTTGTCATATTGCCTTCTTAATTCGATGCAATGTTGAAAAAATATTTTCTCACTGAAAAATTAGACAATATGTTTTTAGGCGTATACAATGCCTATAAATTTATTGCGCGATTTTTCAAACAAGCATTTCAACGTCCATTTGAATTTCGTGAAATTGTTTATCAATGTTACGAAGTAGGCGTGAAGTCCTTGCCCTTGATAACGCTCACAGGGTTTGTGGTCGGCATGGTTTTTACCAAACAATCACGGCCTTCTTTGGTCGCCTTCGGCGCAACCTCCTGGTTGCCTTCTCTGATTGCGATTGCTATGATAAGAGCCCTGGCGCCACTTGTGACGGCTTTGATCACTGCGGGCAAAGTAGGTTCTAATATTGGGGCGGAACTCGGATCCATGCGGGTAACAGAACAAATTGATGCCATGGAAGTCTCCGCGACCGACCCGTTTAAATTTCTGGTGGTTACACGTGTTATGGCAACCACTATTATGATTCCAATATTGGCGCTGTATTGCACCTTCGTTGGCATGATGGGTTCATTTCTGAATATATATCAGAATGAAAAAACCAGTTTTCCCACTTTTATCGCTGAAGCGTTTGCACAAGTGAGTTTTCTGGATGTAGGCACCTCCATCGTGAAATCTATCACGTTTGGATTTACCATTGGCATGGTAGGAAGTTATAAAGGTTACAATGCTGCAAAAGGAACTCAGGGTGTTGGAAAAGCCGCCAACGCTGCCGTTGTGCTTTCCATGTTTCTGATTTTTGTGGAAGAAATGATCATTGTACAAATATCCAACTGGATCAGATACTATTAAGTCAATATGCAAAATAAAGCGTCGCAAATAGATAAGGGAGTGCCCGTGATCTCCATCAAAGGATTGTATAAATCCTTTGGCGATTTGGAAGTATTAAGAGGCATTGACCTGGAGGTTTTTAAAGGGGAAAATGTCGTGGTACTGGGACGCTCGGGTAGTGGCAAATCTGTTTTAATTAAAATTATCTCCGGCCTTTTGCTGCCAGACGAAGGCACTGTAAAAGTGCTGGGAAAAGACGTTGAGCAATTAAGCGAAAAAGAAATGCGCGAACTGCGTATGAAAATCGGGTTTTCGTTCCAGAGCAGTGCATTGTATGATAGCATGAACGTGCGCGAAAACCTGGAGTTCCCATTGACCAGAACTAATAGAACGCTCAGTATTAAGGAAATAGACCTTGTGGTGGAAGAAACGCTCGATGCAGTAGGCTTATCGGATAAAATCAACCAAATGCCTTCCGATCTATCGGGCGGTCAGCGGAAAAGGATCGGAATTGCCCGGACTTTGATGCTTAAACCTGAAATAATGTTGTATGATGAACCAACCGCCGGTCTTGACCCCATAACCTGTATAGAAATTAATAACTTGATCAATGAAGTTCAGGAACGTTATAAAGCCAGCTCAATTATTATTACCCACGACCTCACCTGCGCAAAAACCACTGGCGATCGTGTTGCCATGCTTTTGGAAGGTAAATTTACGCGGATAGGAAGCTTTGACGAAGTCTTCGACACAGAAGAGACGCAGGCAAAAGAATTTCACAATTACAATTTCATTCAATAGTTATGAAATCAGAATCGAATAAGCGCGCAACGGTCGTAGGGCTTTTCATAGTCTTGGGCTTGGTTTTTCTCCTTGCGGGTATTCTCGCTATTGGCAATCTGCGCAGCACTTTTGTCAGAAAAATTCATGTGACGGCCATTTTTGAAGATGTCAATGGGTTGCTCCCTGGAAACAACGTCTGGTTTTCTGGCATGAAAATCGGGACGGTACACAGCCTGAGCTTTTACGGCAAATCTCAGGTACGCGTGGAGGTTAAAATTGATGAAAAATCGCAGCAGTTTATCCGAAAGGATGCCAAAGTGAAGATCAGTACCGATGGATTGATTGGAAATAAAATCGTAATCATTTACGGGGGCACAGAAATGGCACAGTCTGTTGAGGACGGTGACAGCCTTGGAATTGAGGATATGGTCTCCACCGAAGAAATGATGAGCACTTTACAAGAAAACAATCGAAACCTGCTGGCGATAACCACTGATTTTAAAACCATCAGTAAAAAATTGGTCGACGGAGAAGGCACGGTAGGAAAACTATTGAAAGACGAAACGCTCTATAACAGCCTGGGCACTACGCTCGCTTCGCTGGAAAGGTCTTCTCAACATGCTGAAAAACTAACGGCCTCTATCGCCGATTATGGTGTAAAACTGAATAAAAAAGGATCGCTGGCCAATGACCTTGTTACGGATACAACCATTTTCAAGGATGTGCAAGCTTCTGTAAAGCAACTAAAGAAATTGACCATTACAGCTGCGGAAGCAACGGACAATTTGAAAACCGCCAGCAGTAATGTAAGTGTGGCCACCAGCAAATTAGACAATAAAAGCTCGCCATTGGGTGTGCTGCTTTATGATGAAGCATCCGCGTCACACCTTAAGTCAACGCTCAAAAACCTGGAAAGCGGTTCAGAAAAATTGGATGAGAACTTAAGGGCGGTTCAAGACAATTTCTTATTGCGCCGTTATTTTAAGAAGAGAAAGAAAGCGGAGGAAGCGGCTAAACAATAAGAGCATATTGGCAAGAGAGTTGTTTTTCAATAGAACAGCCACTTACCTTAACACTTCCATAGAGTCATGAACAGCGAAATCGTCCAGCACCTCAATCCTTCTTTTTATCCTTTTTGTCGGATTTGAACAGCGATTTTAAAAACCCCGTTTTTTCCAGCTTTCCAGCTTCAGCTAATTTGCTCAAGCTGATCTGATTGTCAATGGAAGGGCGCAGTGCTTCCACAAAAGCGTTTTGCAAGACCAGTAAGACAACTTCCAGTATGTTGGATTTCGGATCCTCTATGGTGCCTGTAAAATTTATTTTGGTCGCGATTTGGTCTTTTTTCTGATTTTCCAGCAATTCTGCCGCGCCACCAACCACTGACTCCCAGATTTTCTGAAAAAAATTGTCCTGCTTGTCCTGGCCTTTCCAGGACACGATGTCGAGATCCTTAATGATGGGTTTTACACAGCCGGTGAACTTGCCGTCTTTCGCGGCGGCCTCTGCGTACATATTGAACTCGCCTTTATTGACATCGAAACCGCCATAAGCCTTGAAAAAGTCGTTCAGTTTGACAAGACTGGTGCGCTCTACGCTCGTATTTAGGTCGAAAGTAGGCTGGCTGGCAAGCGGGTTGAGTTTCATAGCAAAGACCAAATTGCCGTCATATACGTCACCGGTCACATCAATGCTTGCCGGGAGCAGCTCCTCCTTGAAGTACACATTGCGCAAATTGAGCGCCGTACCCTGCATGTGCTCGATGGCTACATCTATCTTGGGCGACCTGGTGTTGTCAATATATCGAAGGTTGCCGTCCAGAATCTCGCAGCGGTTAACCTCAATGGGCATAAAATCGGCCAAAAGTTCTCGAAAATCGCTCGTGTCCTTTGCCACATCTTTTAGTTCTACCACATTTTTGGTGAAACGCAGTGCGGGCTGCTCGAAAATTAATTCGCCCTCTAGTTTTCCTTTTAAAAGCGCCTTCCATACGAGCGACAAATCCACGGTTCGTGCACTCATAAACTCAGTCTGTTTATCTGATTTGGCGTCCACTTTATTCAGATAAAAACTGTCCAAGGTGTAAGCGCCCCGATAAAGTGCCACGTCAATGTCGTTAACATGGCCATAGTAGCCATTCACTTCAGCCAATGTTTTATTGGCATAGTGCAACAGAATATAAGGCAAAGCGACGCGCAGCGCGACTAGAAGGACGATCACACCGAGCAGGAATTTCGCTTTTTTAGTCTTGAAAAATTTGGGAATATTCATGGTAAATTATTCATGAAAATGGGTGGGAATAAAAATCCAGATTATTTTATCTGGTCACCTTTTTTTGTCATTATCTCAATTTCGATTTTCTCTTTTTTTATATTTTGACGAATCAAGGCAAACAAACCCATATAAATGTTTGCCATCCATACTAAAGAGAATCCTGCTATGACGTAACCGCTCCAGTCATCCATCAACAATTTGTAATTCGTCATAAACAGAAACAAAATGGCCACATAATGGCTAAAGCAATATTCACAGGTAAGGAGATAAAAAAATTTCCTTTTCCAAATAGAACTGCTATTTAAACTTCTTCTGGAACAATAATCTCTTGGTTCTTTAAATATCTCTTCATGGGTGACGGTCCAAGCAATACAGGCAACGGGTATCGCCAATAAAAAAAGCCAGGAGATTTGTAGGGAGTGGGTCATAGTTAAGTGCTTTTGCTGCGGTGGTTCATCCGGTCGAAAGAAAAAATGTGCGCATCGGGGTTCTTTATGCCAAGTGCGGTGTCTCGGATTATTGCTCCAGCGATTTGACTAAACACAATACCGTTTCCGCCAAAGCCCAAAGCAAAGATGGTTCTTGGCCGCTCTTTAACCGTACCGATATAGGGAAGCCCGTCCGCCGTTTCTGCAAAAGTGCCGGCCCAGTTGAAATCCACCTGGATAGGGGCCAGAGTTGGGAACCTTTTTTCAAAATCATGCGCCAACAAACGGGTCTTTTTGGTCAACAATT
Organism: Chitinophagales bacterium; assembly: GCA_038327555.1. GTDB lineage: Bacteria > Bacteroidota > Bacteroidia > Chitinophagales > Saprospiraceae > M3007. The sequence continues at coordinate 8,399 of JBBQLD010000063.1, read as the reverse complement.
TATCTCGCTTGCCAGGGCTGTAAAAAGGCTCATCCCTGCCGCCCACCAACACCCTGCGGTCTGGGGTGGTTCGGAGGTATAGATAAGGCCGGGCAGTTTCCCAAATCAGCGCGTCCCGATGCCAAATCTCTCCCTCAATGGGTTCACTGACCATAACATACGTTGAGTGCATGCGGGTAACTTTTTGTTCCAAATATTCTTGAGATTCATAGCCACCGGCAATCACCAATTGTTTTGCCCGAATGGAATGTCCATGATTTGTTTGCAACACGATCTGCGTTTTTTCATACTGGATGTTTACGACTTCGGTTTTATCGAATACTTGGGCTCCGTGTTTCATTGCATCTTGCAAGAGCGCATGCGTTAGCGAATAGGCGTCCACTTGAGCGCCATCGTGCGGGGAATACAAAGCTCCTGGCGATTGAAAATGCGGAAATGCCCGAGTCACCTCGGCTTTGTCCCAACGCTCCACTCGGATTCCATGCTTTTGCCGAATCGCAAATTCGAGGTCTAACGCTTCTAAATCGGCTTTTTTGCTCGCGCAATAGATGGAGGGTTTTCGCTCAAAACCTGTCGAAAAGGGTAGTTTTTCACAAATCTGTTCGAGCTTGTCAATGGCCTCAATGCAAAGATGGTAACTACGGGCAGCGTTCTTTTCGCCTACGAACTTTGCTAGTTTGTGCATGGGCACGTCTATTTCGTATTGCAATAATGCCGTGCTTGCACAAGTACTTCCCATCCCAATGTGCCGCCGATCTACCACGGCTACGGAGACGCCTGCCTGTGCCAAATACCAAGCCGTGAGTGCCCCGGTGATGCCACCACCCATGACAAGAAAATCTACTTGCAAAGGATGACGGAGGGCCGGGTATTCATAGAGAAAGCCATTTTTTAGAAGCCAATAAGGGTACGGCGTGTGAAGGTTCATATAGATTATACCTTTGTTTCTTCTGTGCTCAATACCAATTTTTGGGCCACGACTTCCTTGTGTTCCACAAAAACAGCGTATTCTGTGGGCCGGATTTTTCCGCCATATTTATTGGCATACACTTTCGTGAACTCTGCACCCAAATAGAGAATGATAGCCGAATAGTAGACCCATAAAATAATCAATACCACCGCTCCTGCCGCGCCATATGCCGAAACAGTGCTAGAACGGCTGAGGTATAGATTGATAAGGTATTTTCCTATCAAAAACAGCACGGCTGTGAAAAATGCACCAATCAATACGTCTCGCCATTGCAGTTCAGCATCAGGTAATACTTTGAAGATCACCGCGAAAAGCAGCAAGACAACCCCCATGCCTATTGCATTGCTAACAATGTAAGCCAACCACGCGAAGGAACTAATATTGGTTACTAACCAGCTGTCCATTATAGTGAGCATGGCACTCAGCACGAGCGAAACCATCAATAGAAAACCAATGCCGACCACCATAGAGAAAGAAACGATTCGGGTAAGGAGAAATCTCACCCAGCCGCGTTTGGGCTTTGCCTTGATAGACCAGATGGCATTGATGGAATCTTGGATCTCAATAAACACACCAGTTGCACCGAGAAAAAATGTGGCTACCCCTACCACGGTCACCCATGGTGTATCGCCAGAGATTCGAACGTTTTTGATCATTTCCTGGAGTTGCATAGCCCCCAGTTTGCCAATAAGTCCTTCAAATTGGAGATACAGGTAGCCTTCCGCTGCTTCTTTGCCCAACAAAATACTGCCAATCGCAATGACGATGATCAGCATGGGTGCCATAGAAAAAAGCGTGTAATACGAAAGTGAGGCACTTGATTTCAACCCGTTGTCCTCGATGAATTCTTCGACAGACAAGCGAAGCAGGCACCCAAGGGCGCGAGTTCTTTCCCAAAGATTTTTAAAGGAAAGGCCAGATAGTAATAGGATTTTCATAATACTGTATAAAGCTAGTTACATTGTCCCAGTACAACCCAAATAATGATAAGGCGAAACTTAAGGATATTATGCACACGTTCCACAACTTGGCAAAGATGCCCGCGCGGGACTTCTAAACCGTTACATAATTTTGGAAATTTGTTGTATCATTCACACTTAGGAACGCGACAATAGTAACGCAGTCATTTTAGGTCAGCCATTTTTTCATCAGACAAGCCTATTTTTCTGCGAATAGTGGTGCTATTTAATGAAAAATAAGGGCCGTATGATGGAACAAAGGGTGGCATCAAATGACTACGTTATTGTTGTCGCGTTCCTTATCATCCTCTTTTGTGGTATATACTAAATTACCCGCTGCATCAAAAATTCGCCCTTTCAACAGTTTTATTTTAGAAAAACGGCTTTCTTGGCCGCCGGTTGTACCCGCATTTTTGCCCTCCTCTTTAAGGATGGTAGCAACGTAAGTTTCTTCCAGCATTGCATCGCCATCCGACTGGATTGTGAAGGTGGTTTCACCTATTCGGACGACCAGGTGGGCATTAACCAACAAATCAGGAGAAATGTTAGATACCGGGTATTCAACTTGTCCGCGGACTAAAACCGGAATAAGCAACAAAAAGAGGGGGCATATTTTCATTTTTTTGGTGGAATTAAGGTTTTTGGGATATGGGATCGATGTTTCGAGCATAACGAAACCCTTACCTGCAAAATTGCTGCATCAGCCCTTGAGCAGGCGCGTACCCCCCCAAAGCCGCTTGCTGCCAATCTGAACAAGCCCCAGCAAGATCACCAGCAGAACGCCGGGCCATACCACGATTAAATTTAAAGTTGGCCGCGTCGGGCTTCATCGTAATCGCTATGTCAAAAGCAGCCAGGGCTTCTGAGAATTTACCCATACTTGCATAGGCATTTCCCTTATTGTTTATGGCCTCCGTATAATCCGGAGACAGCGCAAGTGCGGCATCGTAGCAAGCGATAGCTTCCACCATTTTGCCCATACCAGCCAGGGCATTTCCTTTTCTGAAATGGTATTCTGGATCAGGCTTAATCTTGAGCGCTTGATCGAAAGCAGCCATTGCGCGGTCGTTCTGACCGGCACCTGCATAGGCCATGCCGAGACTAGATTGGATCTTATCTTTCGGCTCCGTTGTATTCATTTGGGCAAACTTTTCAAAGTCCGCAATCGCTTTAGGAAAATCGCCTTTGGTGAGCCAGACCTGCCCTCGGCCATACCAGGAATCGGCAAAGTCGGGCTTCAATTCCATGGCACGTCCAAACATTTTAGCGGCATCCTCGTAACGTTTCAACTTGTTGAAAGCCACTGCTAAATTGAACGTTGCATCGAAATAAGTGGGCTCAACTTTCAGGGCTTGATCGTAGGCTTTGGAGGCTTTTTCATAATCCTCCAAAGCATCGTAGGCAAGCCCAAGATTCGACCAGGAGAGTGGATCGTTTGGGTTTTTGGCGGTTGCGTTTTCCCAGAGGCTTACGCTGGATTTCCAGGTCGAATTTTGAAGCAAAGTCAGTACCGCACATATTGCCACGAAGCCTGCCGCGAGATAGGGCAACAGGTTTTTTAAGCCTGATTTTATGCGCCCCATTTCGATGTCGGAATAGGTTTTAGCTAAAATAAAAAACAAGCCGAGGTAGGGGATATAGGTAAATCGGTCAGACATAAATGCCTTTCCAGCGCCTTTGAATTGCAAGACAAAAACGATGTTGACGAGAAAAAATAAAAAGCCAAAGGCGATGGTTCGTTCTTGTTGTGGCACAGCGCTAAGGGATGCCACATTCCCCTTTTTCACAGACCTCCAAACCCCCCAACCGAGGATTGCCAACACCAGTGGCGAGGCATAATAAAGTGCTGGCATTGCACCCAATTTCGGGTATGGGTAATAGGCAGAAAGTCCCATGGGTACCGGCACTTTATACAGGTAATTCCAAAGCGAAGTGGTGGCAAAGAAGAAACGTTCTGGGAGTGAATAACCAGTGTCCTTGAATCCTTCGGCCTCCCCAAGAAAATGAATACCGATTAGGCCGAACACTAAGGAAAAAGCAAAAAAGGGCAATTTTTCCAGCCAAATCTTCATGTGCTTAAAATCACGCCCAGCCAGCCAATCCATTGCTAACATTGAAAGCGGCAGTGAAACAGCTTGAATTTTAGCAAAAAGCGAAAGCAATCCAAGGATCAAAGTGAAGGCGTAAAATTTACTTTTTTGCGTCGTCAGATACTTCCAATACGTCAATAAAGCGGCGATGTAAAACAGGCCGTAGAGCACGTCTTTGCGTTCCGTCACCCAGGCAACACTTTCTGAGCGCATAGGGTGGATGCCAAAAAGTGCTGTACCCAAAGCGAGTCCCCAACCGCGCACACCCAAAGCCCGGAAAAAGAAAAAGGCCAATGCGGTAGTGGCCACATGGAGCAACACATTGTCGAAGTGATAAAGAAACGGCTGGAAATTCTCGACCGCCATTTGGCCCGGTTTCACGATAGTATCGAAGCTGTGCTCAAAGCAATAAGAAAGCACCACGAGTGGGGAGTAGTTTCCATGGGTGTGGCCGCTAAAAATTTGTCCAAGATCCATGCTGCCGAGAGGTTTCACCATGGGATTGAGCCAGAGGTAACCGTGATCGTCCCAGTTGACGAAACCTGCGCCGAAGGTATTGGCGAACACGGCCAAGGTCAAGATTAAGCAGCCTAGGAGGATAAGTTTTTCTTTGCCTGCTTCACCCGCTGAAGACTTCCCGCCTGCCAAGGCTTGGCGAGCAGGGGCGTTGGAGGGAGCAGTACTACCAGCACCACTTGTTGACGACTGAAGAGTTGTTTTATGTGCAGGCTGTGTAATTTTATTTTTCTTTGACATGGCCGATTCAAGTTTTCCGTTCCGACAAAGGAAATACGAATTTGTATTAAGGGCAAATGAAATAGGCGAAACGACGTTATCCTGGGCTTTCTGACGAAAAGTAGGTGGAATTCCCATAGTGCAGGTAACTTTGCAACTGCTCAATCTTGCTGATCATGAACCATATTCCATCAAAATGCCCCTTGTGCGCTGGGAAAGTAGAAGCTGGCAAAACTACCTTCAGGGTTGATTTAACTTCTGGTGTGGCAGTGGTACGCAATGTACCAGCCTTTGTCTGCAACCAATGTGGAGAGGAATGGATTGATGACCCGATTGCTGTAAAATTAAAAGCCATTGCTGCTCGTGCCAAAGCGCAGAACACGCAGATTGAGGTGATGGCAATGGGGTAGCGGTATTGAGTTTTATTTGCTAAAGTTGATGGGATACCAAATGATGGCAAGCCCTCTGAAACCTTGATGTGACTATGCTAATACTGCATAAAAAATTTCTTTAGGACATTTCACAGACTCGCTAAAATAGACTTGTTGCGGTGGACATGCCTGAAGAAGATTTAATTGCATCTTTGAAAGTCCATAAATAAAATTCAAAAGAATTCAACTCCTCCACTTAATGGGGAAGGTAAAGCCTGTCTTCAATATCCTGTGAGACATGCACTCTAAAACTAAAATACCCAATACATTCACACATCCATGCGACCACTCCTCTCCACAGCCCTCCTCGCCCTATTAACGCTTTATCTAGCCTGTACACCCAAAACCGGCAAAAAAATTAGTTCTACCGCCGACCATCCCGGTGAACCCGTCCTGTGGGATTCCATGAGCAAACCCCTCACTGGAGAAGACGAAGAACCGCTAGAATACAGCCTGCTCGACGAGGTGAATGTCGAGCCCCAAGCCGTAGAAAACCTCGACTCCCTTCGGCCATACAATCCTTCGCACACTTTTGAAGTAGATTTGATCCATAGCAAAATCGAAATCTCTTTCGATTGGGTTCAAAAACGCGCCAGCGGAAAAGCTACGCTCACGATGCGCCCGTGGTTTTATGCCACCGACAAAGTGAGCCTGGATGCTAAGAATTTTGACATTCTATCCGTCACCTTTGATGGAAAAACGGAGCAGTTAAAACGCGATTATAACAACGAGCAACTGACCATCTACCTCGGCAAAACGTACACCCGGACCGAAGAATTTAAAGTAGCTATTACCTACACCGCAAAGCCGGATGAACGCGAATCCTTCGGCGGTTCGGATGCCATTACAAGTGATAAAGGCTTGTATTTTATCAATGCCGACGGTGCCGAGAAAGATAAACCCAAACAAATATGGACCCAGGGCGAAACGGAAAGCAACTCCTACTGGATGCCCACCGTGGATAAGCCAAATGAGCGTTGTACTCAGGAAATGTACATTACCGTAGAAGACAAATACAAAACGCTGTCGAATGGCCTGATGCTCTCGTCCAAAAAGAATGCCGATGGTACCCGCACGGACTATTGGAAAATGGACAAACCTCACGCACCTTATCTGTTTATGATGGCTATTGGAGAATACGCTGTCGTGAAAGACAAATGGCGTGGTATTGACGTGGACTATTATGTCGAGCCTAAATTTGAACCTTATGCCCGCGATATTTATCCCTACACGACAGAGATGCTGGAGTTCTTTTCTACCAAATTGAACTATACTTATCCTTGGCCAAAATTCTCCCAAATCACGGTGCGCGACTACGTTAGTGGCGCAATGGAAAATACTACGGCGGTAATTTTCGGTGAGTTCATGCAAAAAAACAAGCGCGAACTACTAGACGATCACCTAACCAACGAGAAAGTAGTGGCACACGAGATGTTCCACCAATGGTTTGGCGATTTGGTCACCACCGAAAGCTGGGCCAACCTTACCCTGAATGAAGGGTTCGCCAACTATTCCGAATACCTCTGGATGGAGCAAAAACATGGCCGAGATGTGGCAGATGATCACCTGATGACCGAACAACAAGGTTATTTTTACTCCGCCGGCGAGGGTGGTCATCCGCTCATTAATTTTGGATATGAAAACCGCGAAGACATGTTCGACGCGCATTCTTACAACAAGGGAGGCTGTGTGCTTCACATGCTCCGCCAACTGGTGGGAGATGACGCCTTTTTTGCCTCGCTCAACCGTTACCTAAAAAAGAACGAATATACTGAAGTAGAAAGTCACGAACTCCGCCTGGCTTTTGAAGACGTGACCGGGCAAGACCTGAATTGGTTTTTCAATCAGTGGTTTTTAGGTGCTGGACACCCCGAGCTAGACATCGAATACGGCTGGGATATTGATGCAAAAAAAGCTAGTGTAACCGTGGTGCAAATCCAAGAAGGTCAAAATGTTGCTCGAATTTTTGATTTGCCACTTTCGGTGGATATTTATGAGGTTTCGGGCAAATCTCGCCGAGAAAATATTCGCCTCACCAAGCGTAGCCAGACTTTCACTTTCGACTGTTCAAGCAAACCTGCGTTGATCAACTTTGACGCAACCAAAACCCTGCTTTGTCAAAAAACGGATCGTCACAATGCTCAAGAATGGGCTTTCATGTATCGCAATGCCCCGCTTTATCGCGACCGTATCGAAGCCTTTGAAGCCCTGCAAGCAGAACCTTCAGCACTTTCCGTAGCCATTGCCGAAGCAGCACTTGCTGATAAGTATTATGGCATCCGGCAGCGTGCGCTTTCAGCCGATGGTATGGACGGTATAGGATCAAGACCGGTTATAGCTCGGTTGGCAGAATCCGAGCCTGATCCAGGGGTTCGTGCTCAAGCTATCACTATTCTTGGCAACACGGGCGACAAGCAATACCTCCCGATACTCCAAAAAAACATGGGTAACGAACAAGCCTACAGCGTAGTGGGTGCTGCGCTTTCTGCGCTGCAAAAACTTGATCCAGCTGCCGCTCGTGAGGCTTCCAAAGGGCTGCAAAATGATGAATCAGAAGCTTTTACGCCAGTTTTAGCGGAGTTATATGCAGCAGAACCAGACCGAAGCAGTCTTTCATTTTTTGAACAAAAGCTGGACAAAGCCGACGGATTTAGCGCGTTTCCGTTTTTCGATAATTACCAAAAATTCCTAATCGGACTCGGTGATGCCACGCTATTGGATACCAGTGTGGAGAAATTTAAATCCATCTCACTCAACCTTCAGACCAGTGAGTGGCGGCGATTTGGCGCGACCAAAGCGATTGCTGATTTGCGCAATCATTTTCGAGAAAATGGAAATGCTGCCAAGGTGGCTGAACTTGAAGCCATCATTACGGAGATTAGAGCGAAGGAGACGGATCCTACTTTGAAGTTGTACTATGATATGTTTTGATGTAAGCCGAAATTTATTTCTAGCTTTCAAAGGGTACATATTTCTTTAGAAAAGTTACCTGTCTACATATTATACAGCAACGTTTTCCATGAGTTGTCATGTCGTAGCGAAGCGAAGACATCTACACAAGCCAAGCTTTTTCTTTCATCATGGCCAAGCATCTCGGGAATCATGGCTTGTGTGGATGTCTTCGCTTCGCTACGACATGACAAACTCACGATTTTCTCATTATTCCACTCCTGAACAACAAGCGAATAGCCACTAAAGAAAATGTGTACCCTTT
>JBBQLD010000062.1:0-14789 GCA_038327555.1 Chitinophagales bacterium | reverse complement strand
TAGTTTGGTCAGATTATTTTGAGATGAGACTAGGCGCGACGAAGGATTGTAGCGGGCTCTCCATGACTGAGGCGCAACAAAGTATCAGTTCAAAAGAGTCGAACAAACCGTCAAAGACTTCGTGCCCCTGCCACTAGTTGTTCAGCATAGAGCCCTAAACCAATTTCGCTTCTAATTCAATAGGTACTGCGGAAAGCGCTTTACTCACTGGGCAGCCACCTTTTGCGGCGTTGGCCAATTCTAGGAATTTTTCTAGTTCAATACCAGGCACCTCTGCCTCAAGCTGAAGCGTGATCTTTCCAAAGCTCCATCCATTGTCTTCTTTTTCCATGTTTATCGTGGCCGAGCAACGAAGTTCAGTCGGCGGAAAACCCGCTCCAGAAAGTTGAAAACTGAGTGCCATGACATAACAGCCTGCGTGTGCTGCTGCAATCAGTTCCTCCGGATTGGTACCGGCCTTGCCGTCTTCGTTTTGGAAGCGCTTTGCGGCAGAATACGGCGTTCCGTCAAGTACGCCTGATGGACCGCTGAGTGAACCGGAGCCTTCTGCTCCTGTGCCGCGCCATGCGGCAGATGCTGTGCGTTGAAAATGAGCCATTTTGAGTAGTGATTGGTTTGATAGTTAATTAGTTATCCGAGGTTGTGTCAAAAGGGTTTGGATCAAAAATTTGTTTGTTTTTCTATCGGCAAACTTTTGACATAAGCCCAGTTTAATTGGGTAATCCCTGTGGTATAGGCTTCGATGGAATGCTTGGCATATACGGTTTGAACATGGTTTGAAGCTCCTGGAAGAGCGTGTCGTCTTCCATGTTCGCAGCCATTTTTACCAAATTTTGCACCGTTGAGCTGGTGTAATCGCTGTCTTGTTTGTAACCTTTTTGGAAGTCAGGGTCTAGTGAGTCATAGAAGCGGAATTGTTGCTCCATTTGGGCTGCTATTTCCCGAATTTTGGCTGCTGCCTTCGCTTTTTCACCACTCATTGCATAGATATCGGTCATGAATGCCGTGAACTGATCGTACTGGAAGTTCATGGGTGGGAATACTTCAAAGTATTTGTCCACCAGTGCATTGGCCTTATCCTTTTTACCTTCTAACACCAATTGTCGAGCCAGGCGGATAATACTGACGCGCATGGTCTGGAGACTAGGCATATAGGAACGGTCGACAAATGAACGCTCCTTATCAAAATTGCCCCATTTCCATTTTTCCATGATGTTCTGATACATCTGATCTGTGTTCACGCCACCCGAACCAATGATCCCATAAGCATCCATAGAGCTTTTGACCTTTTTGGGCACAATTTGAAGGCTCAGGCCCTCCAGTTGAAGGTAATCTTCCAAGCCCAAGAGTTTGTCTTCGCGGCAGGTAACAGCCCAGTAGATCGGGCGTTTGCCCAGATTTGAAGCTACAATGTCGAGCATTGCCAACTCGTCTTTGATGATGTACTTTTTGTCTTTTCCGAGGTCAATGTGCAGGGTGTCTACCAAGGAAGAATCTGAACCAGAGACAAACTTGTGGTCAATAAACCATTGTTTGTTGATCGGTATGGACATTTTTCGGGTGGGTAAATAGGTGTCAAATGCGCGCCCGCCACCAGATTCTTGCTTATGGTCTTCAGCAAGAAACTTCAAGACTCGGTTGATATCCATTTCTTTTTCACCGCCTGGGGCGAAATAGGGCGTTTGCACGCGTTTGAAACCTCGCAATTTTTCTGCCGGAATACTCATCTCAATGGCAGCAGAGTTATTCACTGCTCTGCGAAGTTGATCAATATACCAATCTACGGCAATGAGGGAGAGGTTGACTACCCGCACATCGGTACGGATGCCTTCCACTTCCTGGCAATACCAGAGCGGGTAAGTGTCGTTGTCGCCGTAAGTAAATATTATAGCGTCTGGCGCACAAGAATTGAGAAAGTTGCTGGCATAGTCGCGGCTGGCGAAATGGTGGGAGCGGCTGTGATCGTCCCAGTTTTGGGTCACCATCAAAAGTGGTGCAGAAAGCGCGAGTAGCGTAGCAACGGGTGCAGCGGCTCCTTTCAGGCTTTTATTCAGCATATCCCAAAGCGCAACTACGCTCAAGCCAATCCAAATACAAAAGGTGAAAAACGAGCCAGCCAACACATAATCACGCTCACGTGGCTCATTGGGGGGCTGATTGGAATACACGATGATACCAATCCCTGTGATGATAAACATGGCCATAATGGCCGCAAAATCGCGCGGGCGACTGCGGTAATGGAAGAACATTCCGAATAAACCGAGCAGGAATGGAATCATGAAATATTTGTTCCTGCCCTGATTGTTCTTCTGGAAATCAGGTAAGGACTCTTGATTTCCAATTCTTCCCGAATCTATCGCGTCGATTCCAGTAATCCAATTGCCTGCGGTAGGATCCCAGGCATAATAGCCTTGATCGCCATTCTGACGGCCAGAGAAATTCCACATGAAATAGCGCCAGTACATCCAGCCCAATTGGTATTTCCAGAAAAACTCAATGTTGTCGCCGAAAGTCGGATCACCCGAAGGCTTATCTATCCAACGGCGGTAAAGCGCAGGTCTGCCTTGTGAGTAATCGCCCATCCTTGGGAAAAGTGTTTGACCGGCAGATGGGTATTCATAGTCTACTTTTTCATCCACTACAATATAGCGATTTCCTACCCGGCCATAGCGCTCTTCCGATTTTAACCCTGTAGGTTGGGCCTCGAATGAAGGGCCTCTCAGCAGCGGGCGCTCGCCGTACTGCTCACGATTTAGGTAGGGGAGCAGCCGCATTGGATCGGAAGGGTCATTCATGTTGATGGGCGTGTTCGCATTAGCCCGAACAATGACGGTTCCGTATGCAAAATAAGCAATCACCACCACGCCAAATGCCACTACAATGCGCTGTAACAAGCCATTCCCTGTTTTCTGAGCCCGATTTAGCCCGAACCAAATGGCACCGCTAAAGATCAATAAAACAGGGATAATGCCCGAATAGAAGGGAAGTCCGAAACTGTTCACCATCATTTTGTCAAAAGCAGCCCACATGGTAGGAATACCAGCAATGATGATTTTTTGAATGGCAACGATGAAAACCACCCCGATAATTGCGGCAACTAAAGTGCCTACTACGGTTGGCTTTTTTGACTTTTTGAAATAGTAAAACATGGCCAGCGCAGGGAATGTCAAAAGGCTCAACAAGTGAACCCCCATAGAAAGCGCTACAGAATAAAATGCAAAGACCAACCACCGATCTGCATCTGCTTTATCTGGCAAATTGTACCATTTCAAAGTGGCCCACAGCGTCATTGCGGTGAAGAAAGTAGACATGGCGTACACCTCACCTTCTACGGCTGAAAACCAGATGGAAGAAGTAAATGCTGTGCAAAGACCAGCTACAACGCCAGCACCAACAGCTACAAAGGCTTGTGCGCCAACAGGGTCGGCATCACGGCCAACTAGAATCAAGCGCGCAAGTATGCTCGTGCTCCAGCAGACAAACAATCCGGTAAATGCGGTGCAAATAGCAGAAAGCAGGTTTACGGAGTAGGCAATATTGGCTGGATCGCTAGAAACCATCCCGCCTACCCAGGCAAACAAACGGCCAACCAAGAGGAAAATAGGTGCGCCAGGTGGGTGAACTACTTGAAGTTTATAGGCACCAGAGATAAATTCACCGCAGTCCCAGAGGCTGCCAGTTGGCTCAGCCGCAAGGCCAAGCACAATTGCTGCAATGCCAAAAGTGATCCAGCCTGCAAGATTGTTGAGCGTTTTAAAGGAAAAATTCATGATTTCGTTGTGTGTGAAAGCAATGCCTTGCAGCAAATTTGTCCGATAGCCTCAAGCCGTAAGATGGACGAGATTTGGCTGTTGGATTTGCAAAGACCGCGCAAAACTATAAAAGTCCGCTCAAGTGGGGTTTTCTTTTCATAAACAAAAAGCGGTCGGGCAACAAAAAGTCGCCCGACCGCTCGGAAAAATGGGATAAACCTGCTTTAAATATGCGCTTCAATCTTATCTTGCAAGAATTTTTTTGTCTGTGCGCCTACAACTTTGTCCACCAGTTCGCCATTTTTAAAAAACAGGAAGGTTGGAATGCCACGCACGTTGTTTTCTGAAGGAACTATCGGGTTTTCGTCCACATTGAGTTTGCCGACTACCGCCTTTCCGGCATATTCTACTGAAAGTTCTTCTATCAGTGGGGTCATCATGCGGCAAGGACCGCACCATTCTGCCCAGAGGTCAATTACAGTGAGTTTATCGCTCTCAAGTACTTCAGATTTGAAGCTCGCGTCTGTGAATTCGTGTGCCATTTTTAAAAACTATTTTGTTGTGCAAATTTGAATTTCGGAGTTGTAACGCCGAAGATTAGAATAGGTTGCAAAGGTACGATACCTCGGTAGGGTAGGGCGGTTTTTCTTTCAAAATTGTCCGCTTGAAAACAGTTGATTCGTCAATGGCCCAAACCAGCAAACCAGGCTTGTAATTGAATGAAAAACAAGGGTATAAGCTTTGGTTCAAAAATAATCGGGAAGAAAAATCCAAAAATCGCGCCGTAATAGTGTGCGGTATGGTCAATATTGTCCCTGCCTTTTTTGGCTTCATAAGCGCTGAACCAAAGGTAAAGCGCCCCGAATATGAAGGCCGGAATCCCTACAAATGGAAGAAAAATGAACCGAATCTCATTGGTCGGCAAGATCAAAATAGACGCAAACAATACAGCGGCCACAGCACCCGATGCACCGATGCTGGCGAAGCCAGGCGATTCGCGATATTTGAAAAATGTAGCGGAAGAAGCTGCTACGATAGATATCAGATAAAACAACAAATAAAAGGCACCCCCAAAATCAGGGAACATGAAAGTAAACCACTGCTCTACAATTCTGCCAAAGTAAAATAGCGTAATCATGTTGAAAATCAGGTGCATAGCATCTCCGTGCAAAAAACCGCCGGTGAGCCAACGGAAATATTCGCCATCACGGACTTCCTGATATGGCCAATGTTTTAGCTTGTACGTCCAATATGGATTGTTGAAAGCCATGAAGGAAATCAGGCTGGTAAATCCAATAATGATGTAGTTGATTTCTATGATTCCGTTCATGTTGAAATGGGTAATTTGTTTAGGTTGGTGATTTGGTTTGGTTGGTTATTTGTTTATGTTGGTGATTTGGTTATTTGTTTAGGTGGTGATTTGGTTATTTGTTTAGGTTGGTGTGGATAATATCACCTTACTCATTGTGATAGGGCTCATTTCGTAGAATTGTCATGGCGCGATAAAGTTGCTCCAGACTAAATAACCGAACCATTTGATGACTAAATGTGAGCTTAGACAAAGCCAGCGATTCGTTGGATCGGGCGTAAACATCGGGCGAAAAACCGAAAGCTCCACCAATGAGGAACACCATTTTTCGGCGCGAATCGCCAAGCCTACGCTCCAGCCAGCGGGAAAGTTCCATGGAAGTAAATTCCTGCCCGTGTTCATCCAAAAGCACAAGCCAGTCGTCTGGGGCTAATTTGGAAAGGATTAATTTACCCTCCTCTTTTTTAAGGTGCTGACCATCAATAGTTTTTGCCTTCACGTCGGGCAAAACGATCAGGCTAAACGGCAGGTAATTTTTCAATCGTTTTTCAAAAATCTCAATGCCCGCTTCCAGATATTTTTCGTTGGTTTTGCCAATAGCCCAAAGCTCGATTTTCATGTTGTTGGTGATTGGGTTATTTGGGGATTTAGGGTGCCTGAACTTGGTATTTCGTGGCATTCTGAAAGAGATAGGTACGGACATCAAGCACTGGCAAAACAAATCCCCAGATCCCCAAATCCCCAAATCAACGAATCCCCATCAAACGTGTTTTCCACCCGTCCAGCCCTGTCCGCGAAGGAATTGCTGTCCGCTTTCTTGGGCAGGGTCTTCAAGCGGGGTTCCCATGCTATCGTTCCAGCGGTTTAGGTATCCAAAAAGAGCGATTACGCCTAATATTTCCACAATTTCGCCCTCGTCCCAATGTTTGCGGAGGTTTGCAGAAATGGTTTCATCTACGCTGTTTGGAAGGACAGAAGCTGCCACTGAAAAATCGAGCGCAGCGCGCTCGGCCTCCGAAAAAGCTGGATGGGTTCGATAGTCCCAAATGTGCTCGAGTTGTTCCTCAGCCGCGCCATAGCGCTCGGCAGCCCGAATGGTGTGAGCCTGACAATACTGGCAACCCGCAGTAAGTGATGCCAGATAGCCAATGAGCCGTTTTAACTCGCTGGTAACGCGGCCTTGATTTTGCATCACGGCCATGTTCAAGCCAATAAATGCTTTGGCAATGGCTGGTCGGCGCTGCATCGTGAGTACAGAATTGGGGCAAAACCCCAAGGTTTCGTTGAAAAAACGAGCTAATTCGGCTACTTCAGCGTCGTGATTGGAGGGTAAGGGGGATATGAGTGGCATGAAATTGTGGATTGAATCTATGGTGGATCTGGTGCCGCATTCCTCAGGTGTTTGGCTCCGCGCAAAAGTAGTAACACTGCGGTTGCATTTCAAATTGTCGCTGTTATAAGGGGCGGAATACCATTTCACCATACAACTTTGGTGCGTACATATTTGGCATAAAAACGGTAGCCCGCCGACAAATCAGGCCAGATTTCTAGTTGCACAAAACCAAGTAACCCTTAAGTACGTTTCTTTGAAAACACAATAAAATTATTTCATGAATACCACTCAAAATCAACAAATTGAATCTGCCGGCAACCTGCAAATTGCTACACTCGGCGGCGGCTGTTTCTGGTGTGTCGAGGCCATTTATCAAGACCTCAAAGGCGTGCAAAAGGTAGAAAGCGGCTACTCAGGCGGGCCTTCCGCAAACCCGACGTATAAGGAAATTTGTTCCGGATTAAGTGGACATGCAGAGGTGATCCAGGTCAGCTTCGACCCAGAAATCGTATCGTTTCGAGATATTTTGCGCATTTTTTTTACCGTGCATGATCCCACCACACTCAATCGTCAAGGAAACGATGTCGGCACACAATATCGATCCGTAATTTACTACCATTCGGAAGACCAAAAAAGCGATTCAGAAGCGGTCATAAAAGAGGCCCAGGAGGCTTGGGACAACCCTATTGTAACCGAAGTTGCGGCTTTCGATAGATTTTACAAAGCAGAGGATTATCACCAAAATTATTACAAAACAAACCCAAATCAAGGGTATTGTTCCTTCATCATTGCTCCGAAAGTTAGAAAGTTTCGAGAGAAATTTGGGGGTTTGTTGATGCGGTGATTTGGGTGTTTGGGGATGCGTTTATTTGAGGATCAATGGGGAAACAAATGTCGTTTTCGTACCCAAAAAATCCTCGGAACAGAGTTCCGAGGTACTTAGTCTGAAATGTACCCCGGAACTCCGTTCCGGGAGGATTAATGGGGGAACAAATGTCGTTTTCGTACCCAAAAAATCCTCGGAACAGAGTTCCGAGGTACTTAGCCGGAAATGTACCCCGGAACTCCGTTCCGGGGGTATTAATGGGAAAACAAATGTCGTTTTCGTACCCAACAAATCCTCGGAACAGAGTTCCGAGGTACTTACCCTGAAATGTACCCCGGATCTCCGTTCCGGGTGGATTAATGGGAAAACAAATGTCGTTTTCGTACCCAAAAAATCCTCGGAACAGAGTTCCGAGGTACTTAGACTGAAATGTACCCCGGAACTCCGTTCCGGGAGGATCAATGGGAAAACAAATGTCGTTTTCGTACCCAAAAAATCCTCGGAACAGAGTTCCGAGGTACTTAACCTGAAATGTACCCCGGAACTCCGTTCCGGGGGGATTAATGGGGAAACAAATGTCGTTTTCGTACCCAAAAAATCCTCGGAACAGAGTTCCGAGGTACTTAGCCTGAAATGTACCCCGGAACTCCGTTCCGGGGGATTAATGGGGGAACAAATGTCGTTTTCGTACCCAAAAAATCCTCGGAACAGAGTTCCGAGGTACTTAGTCTGACGGCTATGGTACACATACCAAATTCTGGCAAAACAAATCCCCAAATAAACGCATCACCAAATACTCAAGCAATTTATCTAACCAGCGTCACGGTTCCACTGCTCCATTCGGCTTCTCCATCTTTGAATAGAATTTGGGCTTGCCAAGTGAACACGCCCGGATTTGCAGGGCGACCGTTTTCCTTGCCATCCCAAGCAGCGAAACCGTCGTTGGGTAAAAAATCAGTACGTTCGTGCACAATACTTCCCCAGCGGTTCACGACTCGGAGCATCTGGATACGTACCACATCTTCCCCCCCGAAAACATTAAAAGTTTCATTCGCATTGTCTGCTGAATCAGGCTTGAATACATTGGGAATGTACACAAAACGCTCCTTGCTCACGGCAACAGTGCGATCATCTTTGGCCTGGCATCCGCTAGAGTCAATGGCCGTCACGGTGTAATGGAAGGAATAGGTCGGAAAATAATGACAAGTATCGCAAAGCATCGGGAGCAATTCTGCTGGCTTTACGAGAATTTGCGCAGCGCGATTGGGCTCGCTGAGCCAATTTGTCGACCAAAGCTGTAGACTGCGCCCCAAATGAATGGAAGTATCAAGCCCCAAATCCATTAAAAAATCATTAGGCTGACTGATTTGGATCGTCGTGTCTGAGCGGCAGCCATCTGAACTTTCGATGGTCAGGGTGTGCGTTCCTGGTTGTAGATATGGGAACGTTTGCGCAAACACAAACGGTGCATCATCCAGCGAAAAAGCATAGGGTGGGCGTCCGCCTTCCACAGCTGCGGCATTGATTTCGCCGTCCTCGAATCCATAACAGGTAATGTTGCTCAAACGCAAATCCGTGATATGCGGGGTGTCTGGCCCAGTTACTTGAATATCCAAGGTAGAGGAGCAGCCGTTTTGCGCGTTAATCACCAAAAGGCTATAATTTCCCATTTGGTTCACTTTCGGGCGAAGAGAATTTTGGCCTGAGATGATATTTCCGGTGCTATCTGCCGTCCACACAAAACTAAACCCGACGGAAGCCGGCACCCGCGCGTCCAACTCAGCGGGTAAACCCGAACAAGTCAGATGTTGCAAGGTGTTAGCCTCAATCGTCGGTCGGTAGGATTCGTCTAGAATTTCGACCATGAGCGATGCGCTGCATGGTGCGGTTTGGCTGCATGAGTTAGCGGCTTGCACACAAATCTGTCCACCAACATCACCCAGGGTAATATTTACTTCATTTCCGCCAGACCCAATTACGGTGACCGGGAGCGGCATGGTATCAATCATTGCGCCCGGAGGCCCTGACCATACATAAGCTCCTGCCCCATAAACCGGCGGGATGGAAAACGGCATCGTAGCTCCCGGACACATTTTGGTAGGGCCAGTAAGTTGACCGATTTGCCCGAGTGGAGGTTCATACACGGCACTACTGGGTGAAACGCTCACAGTAAAATCACATTGATCACCAGCGAAGCCATCAATCATCAGGAAATAATTGTGGCCTGGAGCCAGCGAGGCGTTTATACTAATTGGTAAATTTCCGCCATTTTCTTCGCCCTTATCGCAGGCCAGCGGATCGCCCATACAATCTTTGTAAAGCGCAATTTGCAGTCCATTGCCATCTGCACAGTTTGATGGGATCACCATGAATGTTGCATTGCCAGCACCAGCTATAAAGCCCATCCATTGCGCATTCTCCACCGTTCCGCAGAAATTCGGGACAATGCCTGATGGATACCCGGCTGTAGAGCCAAAGTAGCCATTGAAATTACAATTGATACAAGCCGTGGCACAGGTAGTGGCAGGGCTTCCACCTGCACAGGCTGGCGTTAATTGGGCTGATAATGAAAGGGATATTAGAGAAAACCAAAGGAAGAAGAATATTGATTTCATGTAAATCGGATTTTGAAACCGGGTGATTCCGGGAAGATTATTCAAGAAGCTTTCCGTGTGCCATTTTGCATCGTTCTATTACCGCGTAACCAGCAATTTAACCACTTCAGCTTTACCGTTAGATTTGTTCTCTACCCGAATAAAATAGTTACCCGGGGGTAATTGCCGCACATCAAGATAAGCCCGGCTCACACCTGGTTGCACCCGCATCGTCTGGGTAGATACTAAAGACCCTCCAAGGCTGTGTAAAGTGAGTAATGCCTCAAATGAGGTCTCGCTGCGCAGCGCCACTTCTGCTCGAGCGGTAGCAGGATTTGGCGAGATTGTGAGTGATGGTTTGTTTGTTGTTTCGTCCCATAGTCCTACGGTGGTGCCGATGTAACAATCGGGGCTCACCACAAAAGCTGAATCTATCAAGGGTATTTTGGCGTAGCTTTCAAACATGGTCGTCGTAAGCACATCATTACTTGCGCCAAGCCAATCTTGAAGCAACGTTGTAAACACCTGCCGGTAGTCAAATTGTGTGCCTTGCAATTGGTTGTCGCCAGCCAGATTGGAAAGATCCACATTGGTGCCATTCATACCCGCTTTGATCGCTTTTCCAAAAATCATCATCGGTGCGATGGTTCCATGGTCGGTTCCAGCAGAGCCGTTTTCCCGGGCACAACGGCCAAACTCGGAGAAGGTACAAGCGGCCACTTGTTCGCCCAAGCCCATGGCTTCCATGTCGTTCAGGAAAAATTTCACAGAATCTGCAAGGTTGCGAAGCAATTCTGCGTGGCCTCCAACGGTCACAATGCCCTCTGGCGCGAGTTGGTCTCCATGAGTGTCAAATCCGCCCATATTGCAGAGGTAAATTTTGGTTTTGCAGCCCCCTTTAATAAGCCGTGCAATGGTTTTTAACTGGTAAGCCAGTGTAGTTTGAGGGTAGTTGGAAATGGCGTTACTACCCGCATTGAACGCTTGTGTGATGTAAACGGAGTACTCATCTACCGCTTTTTCTACGCCCATGATGTAGGCTAGCTCGTCGCCATATTCCGAGTCGGGTACATTGGGCAAAGGAGCTCCACCAATCGTTTGCACCAGAGAGTAAAATCCAGCCGGGTCTTGTCCATAAAGGTTGATCACATTTTGGTGCTCGGTCTCCGAGTGGAAACCCAAAGAAGGATTCGGATCGCCCACCTGAATCCCCAGCGGATACACTTGATCGGGCGGAATTGGAGCACCCAATACGTTTGGGTACATGGCTTGCAAGGCCCGAGCCATCCAGCCGGAACGAATGTTATAATTATCAGGAGTGCCGTCGCCACCACTCATCCAAAGGTCGGTGCCTTTGAAGTGTGAACCGTTAAGCCCTTCATAGCCAACGCCTTGTACCACATTTAACCAGCCTTTGTCGTACATTTCTTTCATACTGGTTAACACCGGGTGTAGACCGACTTGATCGGCCGATGGGAGGGTATTGTCCAGTTTGATAAATTTGTCTGGCCCAGTATCTGGTATTTTGATGATCGGGCGGAGTTCGGCGTATTTGTCGTATTGATTGATCGGAATGATGGTATTTACCCCGTCGTTTCCCCCTTTAAGCTGGATCAAAATCAGGACGCGATCTTCAACACCGTCGCAGGAATTCAGGATTTGGGAGATTTTAGAGTTGGAAAAAGGCCGCATCGGAAAGCCATTTACGAGAAATGGCGAAACCCCGGCGGCTGGAAATATCTTGAGAAAATTTCTTCTTTTCATTGTATTGTGTATTTGTTTAATTGTGGATTTGGTGATTTGTTGATGGTAGCCCTTGGAATTTTGACCAGGAGTAATTAATTTTATGAATCACTTCACCATTATTAACCACTTTACATTGTAAAAACCAATTGATATGCGCCAATTTTCCTTTGAACGACTTGATGTTTGGCAGCGTGGAAGAGAATTCTGTAAAATCATTTATAAGGTTTCGCAAAAATTCCCTCCAGATGAACGCTTTGCCGCTACTCAACAAATCCGACGAGCCGTACTTTCCATTACTTGCAATTTGGCTGAAGGCAGTAGCCGACATAAAAGCGTTGAAAAAGCACGGTATACTGAAATCGCTTTTGGTAGCTTGATGGAAGTCCTCAATATCCTTATTGTAGCCGTTGACCTAAATTTTATTGAAGAGAGCATACTCAATGAAACCAGGCCAATTATTGAAGAGATTTCAAACAAGCTAAACCGACTTCGCGAAAGCCAACTCAAACCAGGTGAATAGTTAGTTTATTTGGGGATTTGGTTATTTGGGGATTTGGTTATTTGTTTTGCCAGAGCTTGGTATTTGTTTTTTACTGAATGCTTGCACAGGATTCCAAGCTCTGGCAAAACAAATAACCAAATCCCCAAATAACCAAATCCTCAAAAAACCTGATATTCTGGCGCATACAATATAGCATTCAAGAGTCGCTCCAGCGGGATTTTTACTTCCGAATCATCGCTTGTGGTAAGAAAGTTTTCCCATTCATAGACCCAGTCTTGCGGAGGCAATTGATCCAGAAATACCATGACCAAAAAGTGGGTAAAACGTTCGTTGTCAGGCTCTTCCGGGAAAAGATAGTAGAGCAATTCTTCCACCAGTACGTAAGAGTCTGAGGGGTCGGAGACCACACCACTGTCGCGCATCCAAGTGGCAACGTCAAGTTTGGTGCCGATGGAATCATTGGATCCACTACCCCAGGCGTGGGTGCCCGTGAAAAGAATTTGTGGCAGTTTGTACCGCTGTACAATGGTGGCCGAGTTGAAAAACTGGCGATTAAGCACCGGATCCTGATAATAACCCGAGTAGCCTGCCACGTCTTGTGGGTAAAACAAGTCCATACCTGCTCGGGCGAGCATTCGTTCCAGAACTGCCGCGCTGTAAAAATCTGAGTAGTGTTTGGCGTTTTCTGCGACCGGGTCTGGAATTGGCAATTGGAAAAATGTGAGGGCTTGAAGGCTGAGGTCGAGCGGACTTTTGATGAGGGCGCCTACGATTTCGTCGGCATTATTTGAATCATCTACATCAAAGAAATGCTCGCTTTGGAGTAGTTTTTCAAGCACCGGTTTTAGCTCAAAATTACTGGCAACCAGCAACTGCGCCAAAGGCGTAATAATATCATCTTCAACATCTTGTGGGATGTTCCGCGTCACAAAAAAGTGGTAAAGTCTGCGGCAAATATTTTTGCTGCCTTCAGGCTGCGCGAATACCAGATCTACAAAGGTATTGAGCTCGGCCAGCATGCCATCCACATCCTGGGTTGGGGTAGTGATGGTTGCACCGCTTAAGCGTGTACTAAAAGTCTTGGGTGTAAAATCATGGCTTTGCGGGTAGGCTTTACCAGCAGGCAGGAGCGTCTCCAGGTCGGAATTCTGATGCCGCTGCGCACGGTTAAAACCCGTAAATACCCGTGCAGCTGCAATTACATCATCTTCGGTGAAGGTGCCGTAATCACCTGGGCCAGAGGGCTGACCTATTCCAACCGTGAAGAGTTCAAAAAACTCACGTGCAAAGTTTTCGTTGGGATTTTGTGCAAAGTTTTGGTCATTGTTCAGATAGTTCAACATGCAATTGTCCGTAACCATCTTGGTGGCCAATTTTTTGAAATTTCCCAGACTGCCCCAGCGCAAGAGTCCGAGATAGTCAAAAAATTGCATGCTGCTTCCGCTGGCTGCATCTACAGCCAGGAACTGATGAAAAAACAGCGCCATTTTATGCGAAGTACCGGAATCGTGCAGGGCCTCGTTGACCCACCAGCCCATCACAAAACGCGTGAGGTCTGCGTCGTCGCCCGGGAGCGTTGCACTGGGCGGTTGCGGCGGGTTTACCCAGGTGACAGGCGTCCCACCATTCATGGGATCCGCATAAACGGGTTGGTCGAGCTGAAGGGGGTAGGTGGTAAGCAGAGAGACGAGTGCTTCGGCGGCAGTTTGGCCAGCCATAGCGTCTATCTTGGCACGGGTTTGTCGGTACGACGCACGGCGCAGCAAATGTGCCGCCTTGCGCCTTCCCAAAACCCCGGATAGAGGATTCAAAGAAGCCATTGTAAATCGGTTTAAGATTGAAAATCGTTGCAATTGGTTCGTTGACCGATAGACACCATAGCTCGAAAAGCTGAACAGGGTGCGTTCAACGGCCAACAATAGCAGTCAGGTTGGATTTTGGCGGCGGGATGTCAGATGCTCGCCAGGCAGCGAGACTTGTGTATGGACAACCCGCCTTGGCCCCCGCCTGTCAAGACTTGACGAGCGGGAAGGCTATAGCGGGTAAACCGAAGGATTAAAAACTGACTACGGAACGGCCACGTTTGGATTTTATTTGCAGTCGGGTAAATATTTTTTTTACAAAAAAAGGAGGTCGCCCTGTTTAGGGGCGGCCTCCTGGAGACTTTTGTTTTGGTTTTCAATAGGTTGATTATTAGTAAAAATCGTCAAATCAACCTAAATTATTTTTAAAAATCAGTGTATTACGAGCATTTTGGCAACCCCGATATAGTTGCCAGCGCGGATTTTTACAAAGTAAAGTCCGTTTTGGAAGCTGCTTACATTTAGCGCTGTAAACTGAGGACCTGAGCTAAGATCGCCCAAAGATTTTTGCGCGACCAAAGCACCAGAGAGGTTGAATACTTCGACAAAAGATTCTGCTTTTTGATCAAGACTGAAAGCAATCTGGGTAAAATCAGCCGCAGGATTTGGAGTCAGGCTCAAAATTAAACTATTGTCGAGTTCATTAATGCCGACGGTAGGTGTACTCAGGTATACATAACGGCTATCATGGCCATTCTGTACGCCAGTAAGTTGCCCTGTAGAACCCGGTGAGTAGTCTCGCTGGTACGCCACGTGGAATCTGTCCGTAAACTTTTTTGTACAGGAGGGCCAAACAGCCTCTGTCAATTTAGAAATAGAGGAATCTGGATCTATATCAGAGGCATAGTTAACATCTACAGGAGGC
>JBBQLD010000061.1:0-14981 GCA_038327555.1 Chitinophagales bacterium | reverse complement strand
CAATAAGGGCATCCATTCAATTTGTGATGGGTGATAACTGCCCAGGTTGGGTAAAAATGCCAGAAAAAACGCCAAAAGTCCGGCAATTGAAACCGTGACAGTTGATAAAACCACCGATGGAATGTGCGACAATCGCTGTTTAATCAAGTTGATATTGAAGCCATAGCAAAGTGCCGCCACGATAATCAGTCCGGCATGCCAATTGAAGGTGATGGATGAATTGGACCGTTCGATTGCCAGCAAAATCGCACAAACCCGTTAACCCCTTTTTGATTAGGATAAAGCTGCTGCCCCAAATCAAGGAGAGCAACATGAGGTACAGCCATTTAGTTAGGGAAGAGAATTTATGGGGCAAAACAATGGCAGGATTTGTATTCATGGTTAGGCTAAATTTTTAATTTTCAGTATCGGGCTTGGAGGCTATTTTTTAATTTACGATTGCGGATTACATGATTTTTGATTTTTGATGGAGTGGCTCACACAAATATTTATATCGCGTCCAGGATTATTCCTCTTACACTAACATCAAATCCCAAGCTCCTTGAAAAAAATCATAAATCATATAATCGGCAATCATAAATCAGAAAAACGATACTCGACCCAAGCTCAATCCGTCCTGTGTATAGAGAAGAGATGCAGTCAAAACGTTAGTCACGGCGATAATTTCGCAAATAATCCGGGATCGATATCCCTTGAACACCCATTTCATCTACCTCCAAGGTGCCTGGAGTGAGTTTCAGCGGCAATATTCCTGCCCATACCGGAATATCCATGTCTTCAGCGTCATCAATTACGCCATGCGCCCTAAATTTGACAGAAGCTTCTTCGATTTCCACAGCGATAAACATCGTTTTTTTCATGTCACTCGCACTCGGTTGTCGTGCATCTGCCCAACGGCCAGGTATGACGTGTTCCGTGAATCGTTCGGCAGCCATCCAACGCTCAGCATCGGTATCCACCAGCCGTGTTTTGCCAAAAGCCACTACCGAGCGGTAATTCATAGAGTGATTAAACACCGACCGCGCCAACACCAACCCATCTATCAGCGTCACACTGATACAAACAGGAATTCCCTTAGCCATTTGCATGAAGAAATGACTGCCCACAGAGCCATGTAAGTACAAAATATTGTCCACTCGGCAATAGCTCGTTGGGATGATAAATGGCTGTCCATCAAGGTTAAACGCAACATGACAAACTAGCCCTTCATCCAAAATGGCATCCCTGCTATTGGGATTCATATCGTAGCGTTTAGGGTAGTACCGGCTGCCTTCTGTGCGGGATGTTTTTGCTTTCATAGCTAATTTTAAACCGTTTGAAGGATTGGGAAATATGGTTCTTCCAGAATCCGAATGTGGTGATTTTGATGGCCAAAAAGGGTAAATCCGACTGCCAGGACTGGAAGTTCATTTACACGGTCACCTAAGGCGTGGAGTTTGTCCAGATCAAGTGCATCTATCGCTTCAAGGCTCTGCTGCAAAGCCTCCGAAAGCTCAAGGTCTGCTACTTGACTGATGTAGGCATCAAAGTAGGTTGGGGCATAGGTGACGTCTGATATTTTCATAGAAAAGCTTGTTTTTCAAGGCTCAAAACTAAGCGCAAATTGGACTATCAAAATCATCCAGTTTTTAAATACCAAGTAGTCCAGTATAAATAATCACCTACCTTTATTCAACCTTTGAGGAACTTTTCTGCCTTGAAAAACCGCTAAAAGCTACTTTTCATGCTCCCCTATTCCACCTTACTTTCGATCGACAAGACCTCCAAAACCCCCATTTTTCTTCAAATTGCCAGCGGACTAACTGAAAACATCCGGCGGGGTATCATTCAGGCAGGAACACAATTGCCCGGAACCAGAACTTTAGCGGAATCGCTCGGCTTGCATCGAAAAACGGTGGTAGCAGCCTACGACGAATTACTCGCCCAGGGCTGGCTCGAAACCCAAAACTCGCGCGGCACCTTTGTCAGCCAAAAACTGCCCGAGATCAAACCAATTGCCTTCAAAAAGAACGCCTTATATGTACCAAAAGGCGCACAGCCAAAAGCAGGTTTTCCCTTCAAAGCAGATCCGCTTTTAAAACTCCCGCTCGTCAAAAGCTCGAATGCACTGGCTTTCAACGACGGCTTCCCTGACGTGCGGATTGCGCCATGGGATGCCCTCAGTCGTGCTTACAGAACCGTGCTGCGTCAGGGATTTCGAAAAAATCTGCTGTTTTACGGCGAAACAACTGGTGAACCCTCACTTCGGGCAGCTATGACCGATTACCTCCATGAAAGCCGCGGACTGCCAATAACCATTGATAATGTGTTGATCACACGCGGAACCATGATGGCGATTCACCTTGCGGTACAATGCATCGTGAAGCCTGGCGAAGTGGTGGTGGTGGGTGAAGTATCGTATACCTCTTGCAATTTAATTATCAAACAAAGCGGCGCCAATCTGATGACGGTACCCGTAGACGATTTTGGAATGGACGTAGAGGCAATCGAACAGCTTTGCCAAAAAACACCCGTCCGAATGGTCTATGTTACCCCACATCATCAGCATCCGACCACCGTGATTATGCCCGCCGAACGTCGGCTTCGTTTGTTGCAATTGGCCAAAACATACGGCTTCTGCATCCTGGAAGACGACTATGACTACGATTTCCACTACAACAGTAATCCGATTTTACCCCTTGCAGCAGCAGATACGAACCAGAACGTCGTGTATGTTGGTTCGCTAAGCAAGGTATTCTCACCAGCCCTTCGCGTAGGTTATGTAGTGGCTCCGGCAGAAGTAATCGAAGCTATGGCAAACCTTCGGCGCATCATTGATCGGCAGGGCGACAATCTTTTGGAAGCAGCGGTTGCTGTGCTTTTTCGCGATGGAGAAATGCAGCGGCATTTGAAAAAAGCCCAAAAAACCTACCACCTTCGCCGCGACCTATTTTGCGAAATGATGAAAACGGAATTGGGGAATGTGGTCGATTTTTCCAAACCTACAGGAGGCTTGGCTGTTTGGGCCAAATTTGAAAAAACCGTTTCTCTTCCAAATTTAGCCCTCAATTGCCGCGAAAACGGCCTCTGGATTTCGGATGGCTTGCATTATGGCACTAAACTAAATGCCACCAGATTGGGTTTTGCGTCTGTGAATGCGGAAGAGATTGAGCAGGGCATGCGTATTTTAAAAAAATCATTTTCCCATGGGTAAATTTCACGAATCAATTCTCGCAACACATTAGAAAGCCTGGATGGATTGCCTACTGACTATGGTTTATCTTTGCAAGAGATAAAGCACAACTAGAATTAATACCTGATTATCTACAATTTGAAAAGGGTTGGCGCAATTTCGTTAATACCTCCTTCTCTTGAAAAAAAAACGCCTGATATGATTAGCTCTCTTTCACAGTTAGATCCTGCTGGCAGTTACACCTACGCTGACTATCTGCTTTGGAAATTTGAAGAACGTGTGGAATTGCTTCGCGGCAAAGTCCGACAAATAACGGCTCCCTCGAGAATTCATCAAGGAACCAATGGCAATTTGTACCGCCTTTTTGCCAATTCACTTTGGAAGAGCTCATACAAAGTCTACGCCGCCCCATTTGATGTGCGGTTGATTCGTTTCAACTCCGAAAAAAACAAAGAAATCACAAAAGTAGTCCAACCTGATATTTGTATCATTTGCTACCCAGAAAAATTAGATGTTCGCGGTTGCATTGGCGCACCAGATCTCATCGTGGAGGTCCTTTCTCCAGGAAATTCTAAAACTGAAATGCGCGATAAATTTGACCTATATGAAGAAGCCGGTGTTCGCGAATACTGGCTTGTACACCCAGAAGAACGCACTGTGCAGATTTACCAATTAAATGAAGCCGGGAAATACATTGGATTGCGCCCATTTGTTGATGATGATGTAGTTGGCACAGCCATTATTCCGGGCTTGATGGTAGACTTCCGTGATGTGTTTGAGTAAGAATTCGTAGAAGACCTAGCCTTCTAATTAATACGAACCGGGTTATAAAATGCCTTTCACCATCCTTTCCGCTCCGGCCAAATCCCTTCGCAATTCCACGTTTAAAAAACCTTTTTCACGTAAAAGCTCGGCCACTTCCTGAGCGTTGAACTCATTGCACTCAAAAAACAGCCTCCCACCTGGAAGCAATTTTTCCAATGAAAACTCCGCTATGATCCGGTAAAAAAGCAAAGGATCAGGGTCGCCCACAAACAACGCCAATGCAGGTTCATGGGCCAAAACATGGTCAGGGACAAGATATGTTTCAGTATATGGGATATAAGGCGGGTTGCTAACCACCATATCTAGCGCGGGAAATTTTGCCCAGTCGGAACGAAGGAGCACATCTCCTAAATGGAATTGGAGCGCTGGGCGGTCTAAACCTAAAATTCGTTGGGCATTCTCCGTAGCAATGGCTAACGCTTCCGAGCTTTTTTCCAGGCCAAACAACTGCAATCCTGGTCTTTTCTTTTTCAGGGCAATGCCGATGCATCCGCTTCCAAGCCCAATATCAAGTAATGTAGGGGACGATAAAGGTGAAAAGGATTTCAAATCCTCCAGCACCCAGGCCACCAGCTCCTCAGTCTCTTGGCGTGGAATCAAAACCGAAGGATCAACCTTGAATTTCAGGCCAAAAAAATCGGCTTGGCCCAGCACATATTGTACCGGTTCCCCAGCAACCAGTCGGGGCAGAATTTCTTGAAACTTAAGCGGCTCGAACGACCGCCCGCGGTCAAAAACATCTTCAAAAACGATCCTTACTATTGCTCGCGCCTCCCCTTCACCATAACGCGGTGTGAGTTGTTCGACCAGGAAATTTCGGGCAAGTTCGGCGTTCATAGCTCGATCGTAAAAACCGTTCCCATAGGGGAATTATCCGCAATTTGAATACTCCCCCCGTGGGCTTTCAATACCTGATTTACGATGTAAAGTCCAAGGCCGGTGCCTGTGCTGTGCCGGGTTTCTTCATTGCCCATGCGGTAAAATTTTTCAAAAACGGCCTTCTTCTCTGTGTCGGGAATACCCTGACCTTGGTCGGATATACGGAACCGAAATTTGCCGCCAACTTGTTCCGCAAAAAGTTCGATTGCCGCGCCCACTGGAGAATATTTCAACGCATTTTCTAAAAGATTTTGAACGATGGCTGAGAGGCCCATCTTGTCAACCTGAATGGGTAGGAGTGTAGCTGGAATTTTCAATGTAATGTTAGCTTCCGGGAATCGAACCCGCAGACCCTCTACGACTTCTTGCACCAGCACGCCAAAATGCACAGGTTCGTGCAGGGGCCGCCAGTTGTCGTCGAGGCGAGCAGCAAGTAGTAGACTTTCTACAAGATTTTGGAGTCGGTCTGCATCTTTAAGGCCATTGGCCAAGAGTGGGTTCCGCTGTTCCGGGGTGAGGTTGCGCTTAATCAGGGTTTCCAACACGAGGCGTAAGGAGGCAATCGGCGACTTAAGCTCATGGGTAATACTGAGTAAAAAATTGCGGCGTTGGCGAGCCAACGAGACTTCTCGGGCCGCACTTCGCCGAATCACCCAAAGTCCCCAAACCAGACATGCCGTAAAGAAAAGCCCTTCAGCGACTACCATTCTGCGGCCACTTTGCCAAGCCTTTTGGGCCTGAATATATTCGTTCGTGGCTTCCGGCATTGATTGCGGAAAACGCAGCATCATGATCTTTTTCTCGCGCTCAAACAAGCGATCATTTTGTTGCCAAAGGTGAAACGACCACCATCCGAAGGCCAGAATCATGTAACCAATGACAAAGTGGGAAAGGGTGGTAATTTTAAGTTGTTTCATGCTTTAATTAACCACATTAATTTCACCATTCCTGGCTCATAGGGTGAATCATCAACTCATCGATGAGTACGTGCGGAGGCGCTTGGATGATATATGAAACCGCTACTGCAATATCGTCCGCATGAAGAAATTTTGCCTGTTGTGGTTCTCCCTGTTCAGCCTGGTGAAAATAGGTATCCACCAAACCTGGGTACACTACACTAACCTTGACCCCAAGCGGGCGGACTTCCCGGCGCAGGCTCTCAAAAAAAGCGTGTTGGGCATATTTGCTTGCGGTATAGAGACTTCCCGTAGCAAAGGTTCGCTTCGAAACATCTGAGGCAATGGCCACGATGTGGCCCGATCCTACTGCTTTCATGTGCGGCAAAACGGCACGAGTCAGCAAAAACGAACCTTTCACATTTACATCCATTACTCGATCCCAATCTTCTGCAGTAATTTCTTCTGCTGGCTTAAAAATGCCAACTCCAGCGTTGTTAACCAGGCAATCAATACGTTTAAAATCGCGCATCACTTCCGCAATGGCGTCGTTTACCTGTTGCTCATTGGAGATATCACATACAATCGCCAGGGCTTTACCGCCAGCTTCATCTATCTCGTGCTCCAATTCACCGATTTCTTCGGCATTACGCGCCATTACAACTACGAAGTGGCCTTCGTGCGCCAATCGAAGCGATACTGCCCGGCCAATGCCGCGCGATGCGCCGGATATTATGGTGATTTTTTTTGTCATTTTATTTCGTCATTGATCGTCATTTCGTCATTGGGCGTCATTTCGTCATTATTCGTCATTGGGCGTCAGTAAATGACGAATGACGAAATGACGATTAATGACGAAATGACGACAAACGACTAAAAAAGCCCATGCAATTCCGCCTGTACCATTTCTAGCACCTTGGCGGCATGTTCTTTATTGCTCGTAAAATCGAGGTTGTCAACGTTGATAATTAGCAGCTTGCCTTCGCGATAGCCATTGATCCAACCGTCGTAGCGGTCGTTGAGGCGCTTGAGATAATCAAGGCTGATACTACCCTCATAGTCGCGGCCACGCATTTGGATGTGCTCCACCAAGGTGGGAATGCTGGCCTTCAGGTAAATAAGCAAATCTGGTGCTTTCACCTGCGACACGATGGATTGGAACAAGGTCATGTAATTCTCAAAATCGCGGCGCTCCATCAAACCCATATCTGCAAGATTCGGGGCGAAAATGAAGGCATCTTCGTAAATCGTACGGTCTTGAATCACCGTACGGTTGCCTTGTAGAATTTGCAATACCTGTTGGTAGCGGCTAGAAAGAAAAAAGACCTGCAGGTTGAACGACCACCGTTTCATGTCCAGATAAAAATCTGACAAATAGGGGTTGTTTTCGGTGGTTTCATAGTGCACATCCCAGCCAAAATTCTTGGCCAGCATCTCGGTGAGGGTTGTTTTGCCAGCACCGATATTTCCGGCGATGGCGATGTGCTTCACGGTTTTCTTTTCAGGAGGCAATGCTGAGGCCATTTTTGCTTGTTAATTTATTGATTCGTATATCTGGGGATTTGTTGCTTGCTGGAGCGAAGGTAGAAAACCCTCAAAATCTTTCTGAATCCCTTTCAACTTTACCCGTTTTTATGGCCATCCTTCGGAGAGACTGTGGGGTAGTTTCGCTACTAAGTGCTTCCAGTCTAACCCATGCTATAGCTTTGGTTTCCAATAAATTGCGCTGAATCTCAACCGTTTCCGGAACTGAAAAAAGAAATCGAAGATCGAAGTGAAAATGTGCCGGTTCATTGCCTCGAGCAGGAATTTCATGTACGTCCAAATCAAAAATAGCGGCTGTATGCAAAGCCAGTTCCACAATTCCGCACTCCTCCATAGCCTCTCGTCGGGCAGTTTCGGCCAGCGATTCGTCGGTATCATCCACATGGCCACCTGGCTGCAACCAACGATCAAGTTTGGCATGGT
Source organism: Chitinophagales bacterium (assembly GCA_038327555.1). Lineage (GTDB taxonomy): Bacteria > Bacteroidota > Bacteroidia > Chitinophagales > Saprospiraceae > M3007. Next base: position 7,241 of record JBBQLD010000061.1, on the reverse strand, counting down.
GCAGCAGTAATACCGATTCACCATCGGCCGAAATCACCCAGGCAGATCCGGTTAAGTGTCCTTCCTGGGTGCTCCGTTGCCAAAAATGATCGGTACGGGATACAAAATCAATGGTTTGCGTCAAAAACGTCTTTTCTTCTTCAAATTTGGTGCTGTGTTGAAGAAGCAAGACGAGTGTTTTTAGTTTGTTCATGCGTGAATCTTAGCAACAATTTTCACCCCCAATTTGAATTGATGGGCATTTCACCGTTCCATAGCTGCAATAAACACAGCAATCGCCAGCCAAAGGTTTTAGCACAGTCTTGCAGTTTTCGCATTCATAAAAATACTGACAGGCATCAGTGGGCATAGTCTCTGTTTTTTGGTGTCCGCAATGGGGGCAGGTCAGCATAGACTGCCGAATGGGTTGGCCAATTTTTTGACTTTTTTTAAGAAACAACTTCCAACTGGCATACCCAAAGGACACCAGCGCCACTCCAAAAAACAACCAACTATACTGTTCGGAGAAGGCAATAGCAGAGGTAGCGGCCCCGGCTCCAAAAACAAGGGCCAAAATAGGACCAATACAGCAAATGAAAGGTGCAAAAAGGGCCAATAACCCTGAAACCAGCCAGCCGGAAGTCTTTTTTTCCTGATTCATATTTTACCGTTTTTTAGCACGCACAGAGAGACTGGTGATTGATTTTGCAATCCGTTCGATCTCGGGTTGTTTCAGTTGCAAATCGCTTATAATTTGCCGGGCTATCGGATCAAGGAGCATTAATTCAAGTGGAAAATGGGCCTGCTTTTCGACTTTAATATCCTCAAAACCAGCTTTTTGTACGATTTTCAAGTATTCATCCCGAAGGATCGCTCCCGAAATGCAAGCAATATGGCCTTGTACCGAATTTAGAATATTTTCAGGCAAATCTTCGAGCAAAACAATGTCCGAAATCATAAGTTGTCCACCCAGCTTCAATATCCGGAAGGCCTCCGAAAACACCGACCCTTTGTTGGCACTCAAGTTGATGACGCAGTTTGAAATAATCAGATCGGCAAAATCATCAGGTAAAGGCAATTGTTCAATATCTCCCAGCAAAAACTCAACATTGTGGTATGGGCCTTTTCGGGCGCGTTCGGTAGCGCGTTCAATCATTTCAGGTGTAATATCTATCCCAACCACCTTTCCGGTTTTCCCTACGAGGGGCGCAGCTAAAAAACAATCAAACCCGGCACCAGAGCCTAAATCTACCAAGACATCGCCAGGCTTTAATACCGTGAATGCCAAGGGATTTCCGCAGCCAATACCCATATTTGCTCCATCTGGCACCGATTGTATGGCCTCTGGAGTATAGCCGATTTTTTGGCTGATATGCGCCGCCGCTTCTGAAGGCGAGCAACAAGTGAACAAATTGAATGGGCTTTTTTTAGTGCTTCTGCGGGCAATTTGGCCGTATCCTTCGACGACCGCTTTTTTCAAAACATCCATGTCTCAATTTTTTAGTGAAATAATGGCACAAAGGTGTTGGCCTTCATTTTCTAAAAAATTGATCTGGATCAAGTTTGCAATTTGGAAAATTCTCTTCGAACTCTGCTCAAGGTTTCAGGGGTAATGCCAAGATACGAAGCCAGATTTTGAAGTGGAACACGATTGATCAATTCAGGGGTATCCTGCATGATTCTCGTATATTTCACAAGGGCGGTTTCATCGTAGCGGGTAATATTATGTGTTTCCAACACGATAAACTCTCGTTCAGCGGTGAGTCGGCCTGTTTTTTCCCAAAATGGGTGCAAGCAGTAAAGTTTCTCCAAATCAGTCAACTGGATAACGAGCAGGATAGAATCCTCGAGTGCCTGTATTTCCATTCTCGACATCTGGCGCGTCACAAGGCTTGCGTAAGAAGTCAGGAAAGTATTTTCCAGACAAAAACATGCCGTGACTTCTACCCCATCGTGAAGATAATAGTTGCGAAAAATGCCCGAAACGATGAATCCTACCTTGCGGCACACTTCCCCTTGATGGACAAATATTTTGCCTTTTTCCAGTTGTTTTTCCTGAAAAAATGGCAAGGCCAGCGCGAACGCTTCGGTGGAGAATCCTGGCAAACGGCTCAGGAATTGTTGCAGGCTTGCCGTAGGGTTGAGATTGCTTTGCATAGCTATTTTACTTTTTGGACTGTTCCACCTCCGTTAACACCTTTTGGAAAACCTTTCGAAGTTGCTCCTCTTTTTTCTTTTCCAAAATCTCTCCCGCCCTTCGAATACCGCCGCTGTAATATCGAAAAAGCCAGGGAGTCACAGTTGCGGCCGCATCTACAAACGTATAAGCGATACCCGTGGAGACAAACCAATACCCCAGTAATACATTGAGCAACAGTGAGTTGATCGCATTTTTATAATCACCTGCATAAAACTGCCCTGCCCCTGGTAATACCATGCTGAGTATACGAGCAGTTTTGGGGCTTTTGCGCGATACCCGCTCGGCCTGGCGCATCAAGCGCTCAAATTCTGCACGGCCTGCAACATCTGTCATTGAAAAAAGTGGCAACAAATCTGCCCTTGCCAGATCAAATTCATAGATACCAAAATGCGCCGCGCCGAGGTAAAGCATCTTTCGGCTCATCCAGGGTTCTGGCAGAATTTTAGGCAGAGAAAGCAGTTCCAGCAACGCTTTTTTGTACTGATGCTGAAGCATCAGCATCCCAGTTTTGCTAAACAAAGCCTCGTAACGCAGGCTGTCAGTACTGGCACTTTGATACAACAGGTCACAATAAAAAGTCGACCGCTCAAAGTCGCCCAAGTCCGCATAAAGTGCTGCCAACTGGCGCTGGCATTCATCCCGGTATTGGTCGCTGCTAAAAAACAGTACGCGCTGGTAGGTTTTCAGCGCGAGCGATTTATTCCCTAAAGCCACCTGTTCGCGGGCAAAAAGCAACGATTCGTCAACGGATTGAGCAGGAAGAAAAGTAACCGTGCTAATCCAGCACAGGAAAAACAAGAGCCTCTGTATCATGTTGCAAGCGGTTTAATCTCTTTTTATTTTGACGTCTGGCGGCTTTGTGTGAGCCATAAAGATTGCCGGTGTAAAACCCGAGCGCGAAACCGCCATGAATCCAGCCCCAAAACGTGTCCAAGCCTTCTTTATCAAATCGGCGGTAAGCTTGCCAGGTGTTCACACCAACGAAAAGCAAGCTGATGATACCATCTTTCCATTCGCCGGCGTAAACCTTTCCCAAGCCTGGCACCGGCACAGAAAGTGCCGTGGCAACCCAGGGATTTTTCTTTTTGGTGCGTTCCCCGCGCTGAATGAGTTTTTCTATGTCTGTTCGGCGGGGCAGTTTCTCGGTAACGGGGATAGCTTCGAATGACTTACGGGAATCGGGCCATTTTTGCTCCAACATATTGGCGTACAGGACGGTGCGGCGAAGTTGCGTACTATCAAACAAGTCCGAGGATACCACCAGTGTACGCGCTTGATCCGGGAAGCCGCCCCGAAGCAGGAGTTTGGAATATTCAGTATAAAGGAGTCGAGTTTTGGGACGTGGCGTTAATTGCCATTTGGCCCATTGTTCGAGTCCACGTCGAGGGGTTTCACCTTTGCGATAGACCCGAAGCAGATCCGCCCGGAGTGTGTCGTTGTCTGGGCGGAGAAAAATGAGCCGTTCGTACTCTTCAGCAGCCAGTGCATATTGTTGTGACTGTAGCAAATAGCGAGCATAAGCGCGGGAGTGGGCGTAGTCGTAAATGTCTTGAGCCTGGAGGGAAATTGCTCCAAAAAGGCAAAAGAGCGCGGGGAAAAGTTTCTTCATTTTTTATGCTGAAACCTCGGAGGGTTTAAAAACTACTTAGAAAAGGTACGAGTTTTGTTGATTCATTACCACTGTACCGGATCTTTTAGCACCCGCCGCTCCATATCAATTTCGTATTGCTTGGGGCTAAAGCCATTGCAACGGGTAAGCCGGTCGCAGGTACAAATAATGCCACGGACTGCGCCGAGTTTTTTAACGGCCTCCAGGCCGAATTCCGAGCAGGACGGGTGAAAACTGCAACGCTGATTATCCTGAGAAGAAAAGAAGGATTTGTACACTAGAAATAACCCTGAAAGCACGAATTGCAGTTCATTGGAATTCTCTTGGCTGAGTGAAAACTGCTCCGTGAGTCGAACTTTAGGTTTGGCTGAAAAGGCTTGTTGCAAAAGCGAAATATCAGTGCTAATGTGTGGCACACCTTGAAGATGTGCCACACTTTTTTGGGCAAGCAGATTACCCGCCAGCAGGAGTGTTAAAATCGTAGGTGCTATCTTCATCCGCTTGGTTGATAATGATGTTTTTAAGGGTCATAATGCGCACAAATTCGCCTGCTTCGCGGTAAAATATCTGATAGATTTTTCCCGGTATTAGCAGACCATTTTTTACGATATAGTCTTTGAAATAAAACTTTGAAACCAGTTTCTGATCCTTATCGTAAAATGCCGCTGCAGTGAGTCGCTTGTTTTCCTGGGCCATGGAAACCGGACCAAGAAAGGTCTTCAACTGCACTGGGGGCAGCCATTGGGAAATCACCTGATTGCCGTCTTGTTGTACATCGCCGGGGGTGTAGCCCACCTTGGCCAAGCCAAAATCGTTGAGTTGCTGGCTCAAGATCATATTGAAAATAGAAAACTCTCCTACCGGCGGCACCATTTGTTGCGACACAAGCGAATCTCCTTTCATGCGGTACATAAAAGTATCCCGCACGAGCCATTGCTCTGGCTCTGGGAATCGAATATCATAAACCGTCTTGTGCAGGTTTTTGTCGTAATAAATAGAACCCGTGATGAGCCGCCCCTGATCTTTACCCGTTTCTTTTTCTTTGATGGAAAAGTCGGATTTAAAACGGTAAAATTCGGATTGGGCTTTCGAGGTATTGGCCGAAAGGGCCAAGAGCATCAAAAGTATAAATCGGCTTGAGATACGCATAGTGGGGCAAAAGTAGTGAGCACTGGGTTGGGATTTTCAAAAGTAAGCCACTGTATATAAGAAGTAGAGATAAATCCCCACATAAAGCAAGGTTCCTACCGCACATCCAAGTATGGCCTGTTTGCCTTCTTTTTTCTTTGCTGCAGGGTCATCAATAGCGATGTAAACCAGAAACATACCGACTACAGAACAGCAAAAGCCCCATAAAAAACCCGGAATGCCTACCAGTCGCTCGCGGTCTGGTGCACTACTGCCAAAAAGCGACTCAGCGAGGTCGTCACCTTGCAAAAGATACTGTGTCAACAGGTTGCGATCGTTCACTAACTGAGTTTGCGTTGCATGGGTTGCCAAAACCAATTGCTCTAATTCAGTTAATTGACTCATTTCACCATCAAACTGGCTTAGATCATCCTGGAAAGGATTGGACAACTCTTTTGGCAAAGTACTTCCCCAAACCTTCGTGCCGAAACACGCCGGATTAGAAAGCGAGATGAAGAGTATGGCCAATAAAAGGGTGTAGCGTAATTTTTGCATAAAAATAGATTTAGTGTTTGATGAACACGGTGCAAAAAGCAGCAAGGTGGTTGCCTGCATAAGCATAGCATACTGCAATATATTTTCCTTCAAAATATGCACAACAATGCAATTCTTTACCGCACCTTAGCGGCCTTGGAAACGACCGAACATCCTTAAAAAAGTAGGAGGCCAAAGCCGAAAAGCCTTAATTAAGTAGGCAGACAAACTTTTACACATTCGCATGACTTTACGAAAATCTTTACTCGCACTTTCGCTCTGCTTGTTTGCATTCAATGCGTTCTCCGCTATTGCAACTACAGAGGTTTCCCAAACACCACTCGCCATTAGTGCTGAACCGAATCAAAAGGTACAAGCTATGATCAGCGAAATGGCTGCTACGGATCTTAATAATTTTTCTATCCGTCAGGTGGAAGAACTTACTGGCCGTAAGCTGAATTTCAAAGAGAAAATTGGCTTTAAGATTGCAAAAATGAAAATGAAGAAGATGCAGCGCAAAGCAGCTGGATCTGATTCATCTAAGGGCAATTCTGCTCCTGGCATTGAAAAAGGCATTTACATCATCCTTGCTATCTTCATTCCTTTTGTAGCTGTTGGTTTGGCTACTGATTGGAAAGGAAATGATTGGTTGTGGTGCCTGTTGTGGTCTTTCCTTTGCATCGGTGGTATTATTTATGCTTTGATGAAAATGAAAAAGTATTACGCCTAAATTTGAAACTTAAAACAGGGGCTGCCGCAAAATTTAGGTAGCCCCTGTTTCATTACAGGCTTCACCATGAGCAAATCAAATTTTCTTGTTTTTAGGTTAGTATTTTGGGTAGCAGTTCCTATCATCCTACTGCTATTGCCGAAAACTTATTTTGATACCGGGACTCCACTTTGCCCATCAATGTTGATCCTTGGAGAAGAATGTCCTGGGTGTGGGTTGACCCGGGCTTGTATGCACCTCATCCATTTTGATTTTGAAGAAGCGTATATTTTCAACGCGCTTTGTTTTATTGTTTTCCCGATCCTTGCCTTCACTTGGGCCAAATGGTTTTGGGCCGATTGGAAGGAGTTTCGTGCTTCGAGGAGTCTTCCCAAAAATGAAGCATTATAGAGTAAGCAAGCTCAACCAATGATAAAAACGGGTTGTTTCGCTATGGTGAAACAACCCGTTTTTAGGCTAATGAACGGGTAAATAATAGCTTGCTTATCCTGCAGAAGCAGCCCAAGCACCCCAAATGAGGAGGTATGCAAGAACATAAATTACAGTAAAAATCGCACATCCGATGATGGCTTTTTTACCTTCAGTTTTTCTAGCATCGCCTTCTACTGCTACGTAGACAAGAATGACGCCCAAAATACCAAGGCAGAAGCCCCACCAAAAGCCCGGGATACCGAGCAAACGATCGCCATCAGGAGCCACACTGCCAAGCAAGGATGTTGCAATGTCGTTGTCGCTCGATACATTGTTAAGCAGGGAGTTGTTCTCGGATGCGAGTGCTGTATAAGTTGTGTTGCTCGCTTCTACCAACTGCTCAAGTTCGGTCATGCCGGCGAACGCATTGTCCAGGCGGCTAAGATCATCTTGAAACGGATTAGCAGGCGCAGCACTAGGGGAAGCAGCAAAAAGCGCCCCGCTGAGTAGCGCAAAAAATACCAGGGTGAAAAGTTTTTTCATAGATTTCTTTTTACGAATTAAAAGGTGAGTAAGCATTATGTGGAGGCAAAAGTAGCCGTCTGTTTTGAAAAACAAAGCTGCTTGATGATTTTTAACGATTATTTCCG
>JBBQLD010000060.1:0-15260 GCA_038327555.1 Chitinophagales bacterium | reverse complement strand
CGTCTGATTTGTAGGCATCCGAAAAGCGACCAAACGGGATGTCGGGTTGCTGTTGGGTTTTCTGAAATCCAAAAAGTCGGGTGATAAAGTCCATGGGTTGCGCGAGAAGGTGGGCAAAAGTAGGAAGATTACTGAGAAAGTAATGGGCTTAAAACCCAATCAGGCTGGATAATCCGGAATGCAATAAGTGTGTTTGGACATCTAAAAAAGCAGGACATTTTTCGGCACACCTTTTAGTAGATTTCGGTGCTTCAAACTCATAGATTAATGCCTCCAGAAAATGCGAATTGGTCACTTCGGTCTCTGAATAATGTGCAGGAATTTGGCTAAACCCCTTACTTGCCATACTGCTAAGCGCAGCCTGTGAAAGCCTTTGTTCGCTTTGAGGGTAGGGCTGGTCTGTTACCACAAATACGAAAACTCGAAATCGACCCGGTGTAGGCATCACGAGGGATTTAAAATACGCCCAAACATTGTCAAAATCCTCTTGAACTGGATAGTCAGCCCATCTAAATCGCTTTTTTATGCCACCATCATCACCATACTGTTCCATTTGGGTAACTAAGGCAAATCCTCCAGGAGTCTGAAAATAACTGCGTTGATAATAGCCTTCGGCATCCAATGCGCGTTGTAGACGATCATCAATATCTTTGAAAGACTGGGCTTTTTTACTTAAGTTTTTGACTAATGTCTTGCGCTGGTAACAATTAGGCGGGGGCCATGGGAAATTTGGCATTTTCGCATGATTATGCGATTCGGAATAGAGTGCAGGTTTTAGGCCACTTCCTCCTCCTGTTCCACCTCTACCTCCGTTTCCCTTGCCAAATGGGTTGTCGCCAGTGTCACCGTTGATACCGCTATTTTCTGGCTTGCCTGTGCTGCCAGCAACTTGTCCTGTGCCTTTTACTTCTTTTTCATCGCGTTGGGCTAAGGCTTTCTGTAGATAAATTTCATCCTGAGGCGCGCGTTCCTGACGTTCAGCCTCTTTTACCCTTTTTATCAAATCTTGTTCATTTTGACACGCCTTGGCTAGATATTCTGGATCTCCATGGTCCGAATAATTTGAGGATCCACCTTTCAATTTTTTGTCTTGCCTGTTCCATCCAAGCATCATAGCCTCTAAACGTGATGATCGTGCAGGGCGAACCGTTGTTTTTGGTCGTAATGACAAAGAAAGCAATCCATCTTGAGCTTCCCTGAGTGTACATTCAAACATGCGGAGTGCGGCTCCAGCAAATGCGTCAGCATCCAATTCATTATATTTGATGCTGTAAGGGTCAGTCTCGTCAAAATCATGCTTTTTTAAATGGTGACCTATCTCATGTGCAAGCATAAAATATGCACCCCAATAAGTGCTTGGATTGTCAAACCTTTTTAAAAAAGAATTTGAATAGAGCAGATAACGTTTGCCTTCGTAGGTAGTAGAGGTTACATTTTGAACATTTGCAAACCGCAGTTCAAAATTAGCAGAGACGCCAGCCGCATCAATGACTTGATTTACAATAGCTTTGGCCTCATCAGAAGGATCAAAAGTGATAACATAGCTTTCCAATTCCATTTCGCGGCCGTCAGCGTTGCAGCCTTTAGCTAAAAGAATGGTAGTTTGAGCATTGATGCGAACTACACAACAAAGCAAAAAGGGGAGAATCGTTTTCAGGGTATACATAATGGATCGCCTGTTGGTTAGATAGAGGAGACAAAAGTCTGAAATTAAAATAAACAATCAAATATTTTTGTAACCTAAATAGAGTTTAATACAACTGTATTTTTGCCCAAAACCTGCATAAAGCTATGTTTAACTTCCGCACCAACCTCAGCCCTTCACCCGCCTCCACCCTAATCCACCACACCCACCCGCTCCTTCTCCTGGGCTCCTGCTTCACCGAACACATCGGCCAAAAACTGGCCGAGCGCAAGTTTCAGGCGCTGACCAACCCGTTTGGAATCGTGTACAACCCGTACTCGATGCTGAAATGTCTAAAGCGGATAGTCGCAGATAATCAAGGATTTAGCGCAGAAGATCTCTTTGAAAATGCTGGGCTTTGGCATAGCTGGGAACACCACGGGCGTTTTTCCAAACCGGATAGACAGGAGGCTTTAACGGGCATCAATGCGGCCTATCGGGAAGCCACGGATCAATTGAAAAAGGCCGATCGCTTGCTGTTGACTTTTGGCAGTTCGGAGGTTTTTACGCTGCGCAATTCAGGGGAAGTCGTTGCAAACAATCACAAAATGCCCGCTGCGCTTTTTGAACAGCGCCGGCTATCCGTGTCAGAAATTGTAGAAAATATGCTGGAAGTAATGGAAAATGTGACACTGCTCCAAGCTGCGCCACAGGTTCAAGTCATCCTGACCGTCAGTCCGGTAAGGCACATTCGCAATGGCTTGGTAGAAAATCAGCGGAGCAAAGCCACACTCGTGCTGGCTTGCGAGGAGATTTGCAAGCAACTGGATTATGTGCATTATTTCCCGGCCTACGAACTATTGCTTGATGATTTGCGTGATTACCGATTTTATGCCGCTGACATGATTCACCCATCTGAAGTAGCGGTGGACTATGTGTGGCAGTTTTTTTCGGACACTTTTTTCTCCGAGAAAACCCGTAGCCTAAACGAGCGCATCGAAAAAATTCGGGCTGCTGCACAGCATCGGCCCTTTCACCCGGATACGGAACAACACCGGGCGTTTGCACGGGCTCAACTGGTCGCGATCGCTGCTTTGAAGCAAGATGTGCCGAAACTGGATTTTAGTGCTGAAGAAGCGGCGTTTTTATCGTTTTCCAAACAACCACCCAACGCTGATTGAGGTCCCGCGCCTATCCTGGTAAGGCAATAGTTTACTTGGATTGCTTAAGATAGCCGACCAGCCTACGTTGACATTGAGCCGTGAGTAGAACAGGATGCCCAGCCCGAAATTAAAGCCAATAGCCGTGTGGGCCTTGCCAAATTTGGGGGCTTCTGGCAGATAGTCATAGTCCTGTTTTAGTCGAGCGCGCTCCAAATATGGGCCCAATACCACATAATATCGCGGATAAGTGTTGTTTAAATAATATCTGGCCATGACGCTGGCCTCCACAGAAAGCTCCACATTACGGGAAAGAGACTCATAACCCGTGGAATCTATTTCGACGAAATCTTGGGATTTCCTGTTCCACATGATCGAGGCACCAAGGCTCAGCTGCCGGGTAATAGGCACCTCCACCGGGAAACCGATATAGATGGACTGCGCCCTCAACTGAGTTCCCACAAACAGCCCTGCCCGGGGTGCTGAATTGGCCTTCATGCGTTTAGCCCGAACATCTGGTTCCTGAGCCGCCAGCAGACGCCTGGTCATCGGATTATCCCAGGGTTCTGGGTCTGGCTCTGGCTCTGGGGCTGTGTTTGGGTCGAGGTTGGGATTTGTCAGGGCCGGAATCACGAAATTGATGGTACCCTTGTAGGGAACGCTGTTCCAGGGGTCGTTGTAGTTCAGGTCGTACCGGGCTTCGATGCGGTCTATAGACCCCAGAATTATTTTGTCATTGAGCCGCTCGGATGTTTTGTCGAGGTCAAAATTGCCGTCCCCATGGATACGGGCTTCGTACTTTCCATTGATGAGGATGGCAATCATCTGCGCACTTCCGAGTTCAAAATCCCCCAGAATTTGGCGGATAAATACCATAGCATTGCCATTTTCTGTTTGGCGGATTTTCTCGCCAGGGTAGTCCTTTTCGGCGTGAAACGGATTGATGGGCTGGAATCCTTGGGCGCCCAGATAGCTCGTGTAGAACAGCAGAATAAAAAGGGGGAGGAAAGAAGGCTTCAAAGTTTTAAGTTTTAGCAGTTGGCGTGTCTGATTTTAGTGGTACAAGAATACGACGGTCGAGGCCAAATGTCCAATATTCCCTTTTAAATACTGCTGCGATTTATTTGTGCTGGGGTACTTACCTCCCAAGTTCGAAAGAAGCGATTTTCAGCATTTTGCCTTGCTTGGCTGTGCTGGACACGAATACTTCGGCTTTGCCTGATGCCATGCGCTTAAACGTGAGGATGACGAAGCCGTCCTGTTCGTCTTGCCGAAACTCGATTGGTTTAGCGTTGGCGTTGGAAAGCATGATTGCGGAAGGTTTTGCAGCAGAAAATTTGAATTTTATTTCGGTACTCTTGCCGTCAGTAGAAGCTTGGAATGCAAAGTCGCTGAACGGGTGCGTTGCGTTGGCGTAGTTGAGGTGCGGTTGTTTGTTCAGTTCTTTTTCTGAGTAGGGTTGGGCGAGCAGTTGCCACTTGCTTTCTTCGGGGAAATGATCGAGTACGAAGAGCTTTGGCGGGGTCATGAAATAACCTGGCTTAAAGTCGAACTTGAACTGCTCGTTTTCTTCCTCTCTGCCGCCAGCACCCCAGGTACAGTCCACCAAATGCCAGGCATCATTTGCCCAAATGGCATTCCAAGCGTGGCCGCTGCCCAAATTGCCCGTTATTTGCCTTGATTTCCCTACGATCAGGGCACATTTCAGGCCTGAGGCTTCGCACATTTTTTGGTACAATCGGCTGTAGTCTTCACAAACCCCTTTGCCACTGCGGTAGGTTTTTAGAATGGCCTTGTCATATAATGCTGTAGATTTTTTCCGTATTTCTTCGATTGAGCTGCCTTCTACGCGAGACTTTTTATAATCCCCGTCTTGAATTTTTTTCAATTTTTTGGTGTCGTAACGGATGTTGTGTCCCAGCCAGGTAAAAAGGGCTCTATACTTTTCAACATCGGTAGCTAGGCCCTTGGTGAGGGCTTTGCTGAGTGCTTCAGGTGTGATATAGTTGTCTTTTTGGAGCGTCAGTGCCTGTATATCTACTTTGGAAAAATCTTGGGCAAAGGAATGGTTTACGCAGAGCGCGAGCAATAGGAGGGTGTGGAGGAGAAATTTCATTTTATTGTATTTTTAACTAGAAAGGGTACACATTTTCTTCGCTTGGAACCAAGTGCTATATTATTGGTGGAAAAACCAGTCAATAACTCGAGTAAACATGCTAAAGCTGGGTTGTCTTACTGACGGGATCTGTCCGCATCAAGTGCGCTTTGGTATTGTGGATGCCGTTTTGAGTGCTTGAAATGCATGCACTGTAGTAAAGCGCACTTGATGCGGACAGATCCTGTCAGGAAGACAACCCACGTTGTACTTAAATCCAACTTATAGGCTTCGCTTAGATTGCCGACAAAAGCAATTCATGGGTGACCTTAGTTTTCTTTTCTGAACGTTCAACGAATGTGCAATTTGAAAGGGTGTTCATATCCATGATTCACGAATCAAAATCAATGCACCGATGAAACGCTTCCCAAACATTCCATTTCCTCCAGCCCCCTTACCTTCACACCAATTTTTCCCATCTGGCGTTTATCTTGCGCAGCACTGAATTAGGAACGTGGCACCCATAACTTATTCATTTGATTCCACCCTTTGTTCCATCATACGGCCACTATTTTTCTTTAAATAGCCCCGCTATTCGCAGAAAAATAGGGTTATCTGATGAAAAAATGGTTGACCTAAAATGACTAAGTTATTGGAGCCGCGTTCCTAATCATCTATCACTCATCTTTTATCACTCATTTTTGGTCTGATGCAACAAGTTTATTCCATCGCCGCCTGCTCTTCTTTTCTAAAACCTTATTGGTTTATAGCTTTTCTGTTCCTCCTCCTGTGCTCAGAAAACCTTTCCGCTCAAAAATTCCCTGAAACCACCAATGAATTTGTGGACAAAATGGGCGAGTTCATGACGCTTTCTAAACGGCCAGACATGGAGGAATCTTTTGCGGTCTTTAAAAAAATGCACAAATCAGGTGGTTTTCCCGAATCGGAAATGAAGCGTATTATCTCGGTGTCCAACCTTTTGGGCAATCAGAGCCTCTCCGCTTTCCCATATTTCAAAAACTACCTGAATGCAGTGGTAGCGGCCAAAAACGATCCGGATACCACACTTTTCCGCCGTTGGCACAGTTTTGCGGAACAATCCTTGGCCGGATTGGAAAAAGGGCGTGCAAAATCAGTGGGCCTGCTGCTCGAGTTTTCCCTAGATTTTATGGAACAACGCGCCCTGAAAAGTGGCGAGGGCGGCTCGGCTACCTGGAAAATAAAAAACGGCAAATTCGATTTCGTTTACAATGACCGCGAGCCGAGTCTCCTTTGTACTGGTGTAGACCTTATTGGTACCCGAAAAACGGACTCAGTAACCATCCACAATACAACGGGGCGCTATCGACCCTTCCAACAAATTTGGGAAGGAGAGGGTGGTAAGGTCTCCTGGGCCGAAGCGGGGATGGACTCAAGCATTTACGCCCTGCTCACGAAGTACAAAGTGGAATCTCAAAAACCTTTGTTCAGTTGCGATACGGCCACGCTTTATTACCCACTCTATTTTAAGGAAGGCATCAAGGGCAGCTTCGAAAATAACGTAGTGGTGCGGCCTAAAACGACTTCTGCCAAGGCTGACTCGTTGCGGGATGTACAATTTCCACGCTTCCAATCTTTTGAAAAGGTATTAAAAATCAATCGAATAGGAGATAATATCGAGTATCTCGGCGGTTTTCGTCTGGCTGGCAACTCGCTTTTTGGCTACGGCACAACCAGCGAGCCGGCCCAAATGACGGTGTACAATAAGAAGCGTGAAAAAGTCTTCCAAGGCAAGGCGGAGCTGTTTGTAATCCGGCGTGGGGTGAGTGTGGTGGCCGAGAATGTGGATGCAAAACTGTTTATGGATTCGGACAGTCTTTTCCATCCGGCAGCAGATCTTCGGATAGATATTCCGAAACAGATCATCACCCTGATCCGGGGCGAAAAGGGATCGTCGCGCAACCCGTTTTATTCTTCGTTCTACAATATGAACCTCAATACAGAAAAAATTGCGTGGCACTTAAATGCCGACTCGCTCGAAATAGGGGGCAGTATTGGGATCAAAGGGGTAGCGAAAAAAGTAGAATTTGAGAGCAGCAACTACTACGACCCTTCCGTGTACCTGCAAATGCAAGGGCTCGCCAGCCACAATTCGGTTAGCACACTCTACGCCCTTTGGCTCAAAACGGACAAGGACAAAGACGACAATGGCCGTATCGTAACGGACAACCAGTTTGCGATGGAAATAAACCCCAAATTCGACTATTCAAGCATTCAGAGTTTGCTGGCGCAAATGGTGCAAGAGGGTTTTATCAATTACTACTTTAGTCGGCACGAGATTGAATTGCGCGATAAATGTATCCACTATGCCCTGGCAAGCCAAGGTAAAAAGGACTTTGACGCCATCAATATCATTTCGGAGAGCACGACCACCAACGCAAAGCTCAATCTTAAAACCAAGGAGACTGAAATCTATTCGGTTAAAAAACTCGAGCTCAGTCAGCGTCAAAAAGTGGCGCTAATTCCCAACGAGAATGAATTGACGCTCCTCAAGAACCGAGATATGCGCTTTGGCGGGCGGCTTTATGCGGGGATGGCTTTGTTTCAAGGCCGTAACATGAGTTTCATTTACGACAAGTTTGAGGTGGATTTCGACTCGGTACAGCACCTTGATTTTTATATTCCCACCGGCGTGGAAGGCAAGGACGGGCAGCCTATTGCCAATGCAATGAGTTCCAACATCGAGGGCCTCAGCGGAGCACTTTTGGTAGACGCGCCCAATAACAAATCAGGTAAGGAAGAAATGGGGATTTTTCCTTCCTTACAGTCCAAAAAATTCTCCTTTGTATATTACGATCAGCCCCAGACCCAAAGTGGAGTGTACACCAGAGATTCATTCTATTTCCGACTTGACCCCTTCGCTTTCAACGGATTAGATTCATATACCAAAGAACAATTGAAGTTCAATGGCCAACTTTTCCCGGCAACCATTTTCCCGCCATTTAAAGAAACCATCATTGTCCGCGATGAGGACAAATCTTTTGGCTTTATCCACAAAACTCCGGCAACGGGCTATTCTACTTACACTAAAAAGGGCAATTACACAGGTACCCTTGACCTGAGTAACAAAGGACTGGTCGGTAAAGGCAAACTGGAGTACTTGACCGCTGATATCGAATCTGAAGATTTGATTTTCCGACCGAAACAAACTACCGGTACTGCCAAAAAATTCTTCATGGAAGAAGATCGAGCCAATAAAGTGAAGGTGCCACAGGCCAAGGGCGAAGATGTATCTGTAAACTGGCTGCCCTTCAAGGACTCCATGTATGTAATAAGTAAGGCTAAGGCTTTTGAGCTGTTTAAATCACCTGGGTATACACACAAAGGAACGCTTATTTTGACGCCCTCTGGTTTGAAAGGACGTGGAGAATTCGAGTGGGCAGAGGGTAAATTGACCTCCAAAATCATTTCCTATGGGCCGTTTCAGGCAAGTGTAGACACCGGAAATCTGGAAATCAAGTCGCTGGATCAAAACGGCATTGCGCTGGATTCTCGAAATGTGGATGGCGACCTTGATTTTGATGCCCAAAAAGGCCAGTTTAAGGCCAATTCACAAACGGCGAGTACAACCTTGCCGCTCGACAAGTACCGCACTTCGATGAATGAATTTACTTGGGACATGAAAGCCAAGACCATTCAATTCAAAGCTGACCCCAACAAACCGGGCCGTTTCGTGTCCATTGACCCCGCGCAAGACACCTTGGCCTTTGAAGGGAAAACGGCACTTTATGACATGAAAACCAACTTGCTCCGGGTCGGAGGCGTGAAACAAATCAAGTCAGCCGATGCATATATCAACATCCCGGATACGAGCGATATTTATGTCCAGCCAGGTGGTCGGATGCGTACAATTTACAACGCCCAAATCGTAGCAGATACGATAAGCAAGTACCATACCATCAATAAAGCAACGGTAGACATTGGCGGAAAAAAACTTTACAAGGCTACTGGCTTCTATGCATACAACATTCCAGGCTACAATCAGGAGGTTTTCTTTAACGATATTCAAGGGAAATACCAGACTATTCAAGCAGCCAACCGGCGGGTACAGACCTTTGCAACTGCAGATATTCCAGAAAAGGATAGCTTCCGGGTAGATGTGAAAACGCTTTTCAAAGGCGACATGATCCTAAATTCCAGCGACCAGAATATGACTTTTAGGGGCCTGGCGCAATTGGTCGCGGATAAATTGCCAAAAACCAACTGGTTCACGCTTCAATCTGAGATTGACCGAAAAGACCCCTTGTTAAGGGTAAAACTTTCAAAAGATCCAGAAGATAATCCGATGGTAACGGGCTTTTATCTCTCGCGTGAAACGGGCGAAGTGTATCCACGCATCATGCTTCCCGCGTATCAACGTGCAGACCGGCCATTGATTGACTGCAAACACGTGTACAAATACGAATCAGCCAACGACCGTTTCATCTTCGGAGATTCACTCAAAGTCCTGGGTAAATCTGAACGTGGTGCAAAACTTATCTTTGACAACCGCGTGGGTACAGTCCTGGCAGAAGGCCCACTCAATATCTGTTCTGGTCTCGAAGTGATGAATGTAAAAGCCGCAGGTCGCCTAAAATCAGACTACAATACGGCTACGGATACCTCCTACTTCACGGTTACAGGTGAATTTATTTCCGCACTCGACATGGCCATCCCGCCCAAACTCATGGATTTGATGATCAATGAAATAAAAGCTGCCACCTTCGACGCTCAACCATCGGTGTATAATACCAACCTGGCCTTTTATCAACCCGCCTTGCACGAGCTGGTGAGCGACGATAAAGACTGGGAAGAGACGCTATCCAATGCACGATTAAACGCGGTATTACTGCCTAAAAAAGACGACAAATTTGCTTTTGTACTGGGGCGCCAATCGGTTACCTGGAACAACGAATATTCTTCCTTCTTCACGCTGGAAGACCGTATCCCGCTCATCAGCATTGGAGGACAGCCTATCAATAAATCGCTCAACATCATGGTGCAATACAAAATGCCGAAAAATGGCGACGATGGCCTGAGTATTTACATCAAAGCATCTTCAGAATTGTGGTATTGCTTTGGTTATCAAAGCGATGAGAAGGGCGCACTGCTCAACATAACCTCTAGCAGCACTCGATTCAATGATCTGCTTGCCAGCATGAAACCCAAAGAATTGCAGATCAAAATGGCCAACGGGAAAGTACTGGAAATAGCGCTGGTGGACCCTAGCAGCGCAAACAACTTCGTGAATAAAGTGAAAAACGGGCGTTTGAAAGAGTGATAATATTCGGCTGATTTCAACTCTATCGCTTCAAAAACGTTTCCACGTGCGGATCGTACAGGGAAGCAATTCCGCTGCCCTGTTTGTTAGTAAAGGCCATCCGTATGCAGGAAAAAGTGATGATATCTGTACTCATGTCAGTTTATAATACTGATTTCACCGTGGTGAAGCGGGCGATTGACTCTGTGCTAAACCAGCACTTCCAGGATTTTGAATTGATTATTATTGATGATGGCAGTGATAACGATGTGAAAAATCAGATTCTTGGGTATGCCCAAAAGAAGCAGGACAAGATCAGCTATTTGCGCCATAAAAATAAAGGGCAAGCAAATTCAATCAATCAAGGGGTGTTGATCAGCAGTGGCCAGTTTATTGCCATTATTGATGCCGATGATGAGTATAAGCCCAATCACTTGCGGGCCTGTTTGCGGGAAATGGAAAACGCAGATTTAATTGCCTCCACGACGCAAACTATTGTGGATCAAGAGGAAGATTATTTTGTACTTGATCGACAGGATTGCAGTAAATTGATTCACGTAGATGATTGTGTGTTATTTGCCACCTTATTTGGCAAAAAGGAGGTTTTTGAAAGCCTAAAGTTTCAGGACACTTACGCTGCAGATGCACGGTTTTACGAGTGTGTTGCGAAACAATTTCGAGTGAAGAAGGTGGATTTGAGGACTTACATTTATTACCGAAACAGCCCTAATAGCACCTGTTCCGCTATGAAGGCAAGCCTCACCGCCGTTTTATCGTAAATTGAACAGGATCTAACGTAATGACCATTAAAAAACGCCCCCCACAGTTTCCTGTGGAGGGCGTTTCGGTTTTCCCTTTATAAACTTTTCGAAAGTTTCAAACGCTCGAAAAGTTAGGTCTAATAAATATTACTGCTTCGCAAAAGTCCCTTCCAATCTTCCCGAATCAGACTTCAGCACAATACGGTACACACCGCTTGGCAAGCTTGATACGTCCAGTTGGAAGTTCGCGCCATTGGCCACGGTGTTTGTTTGCACAAGACGACCGTCGCTTGCAAAGACTTCTACATTTGATTGACCTAGCGCTGCACCATTTTCAAGCAAAGCCGTAACATTCAGCCAGTTGGCTGTAGGATTTGGCGAAAGCGTGAGCATGGCTGAACCACCTGATGGGTTCACTATCGGGCTCATGCACTCCACTTTGCCGAGCATGACGTCATCACCACATTGGTCGGGGTGATTGTGGTCTACTACTGCAAACTCATACATCGTGGTACCATCACCATTGAAAGGCCCTAAGATGATAGGTTGCGTGGTATCATACGGGAAGTTGCCGTAGTTGTTGCCATTGCCTACAATGTCAAACCCGCCAGAACCGCCATTTTCATGTTCAAAAGTCAATACTGCAAAGAATTGTCCGCAAAGACAAGGTGTGCGGAGTACCTGAAGGTCATAGATATGGCAATCGCCACCATTGCCCAAACAACCAGGCACTTGAAACTCTTGCTCAACGCAGCAAGGCAAAGTGTTGGGCACATTGGGTACCATACACACTTTAATGCCATCAAAATTGCCACCGTTCCAAGGGAAATTTTGGATGAGTAGCGGCAATTGATTCAGGTTGAAATCGCCCAAAGGCTGTCCATTGGCTACAACCCTGAAAATATTGCCAGGTGGGTTTTGTACTTGGAAATTGATCTTCACCTGATAGCTGCTGTCTCCGGTGCAATCGCCGGTTTCAAGTGAAAAGTCGAAAATTTCACAAGTGCCGCCACCACAGTTAGCCCCTTGGAATTCAATGACTTTGCAGCAATCAGGGTGATCGTTAATACAGATCTTGATCACATCAATTGCGCCACCATTTGATGGGAAGTTCGGGATTACCAAAGGTAAATTAGCTAATGGAAAGAGCCCGAAGTAGACTCCATTGCCCCAAACTTCAAATAAATTATTACCAGGGTTGGCTACCTGGAAATTGATTGTGAGTGAGTAAGAAGTTGTTGCCGGGTTACAATCGCCTGGATCAAGTACGACATCAAAAATCTCGCAGTTGCCGCCGCCGCCATTGCAATTCGGACCAAGATATTCGAGGATCTTACAGCAGTTTGGGTGACCTTTGATGCAGACTTTAATGATATCACCAGCATTGCCATTCGAGGGTGCATTTGGGACCGTAAATGGAAGTGCAGTAAGCGGGTGCGCACCGAAATAAATACCATTGATCCAGACCTCGAAAAGAGCATTTCCAGGATTATCCACCTCAAAATCAAAGGTGAGTGGGTAAGTTGGAGCATTTGGATCACAGTCGCCCGGATTAACGCTTAGGTCATAAATTTCGCAAGGAGTATTCTGAAGACAGCCTGGAACTTGAAACTCAATATCCGCACAGCAAGCACTTAAACCACCTGGTGTGTTGGTGAAGCATACTTTTATGTCATCAAAATTACCACCATTCCAGGGGAAATTCTGAATAGCTAAAGGCAGTTGATTCAGGTTAAACAAACCAAAGAACTGGCCATTGGCCCAGAGCGAAAAGATGTTACTTGGTGGGTTGGCAACATTAAAGTTGACCTTCACCTGATAGCTACTATCGCCAGTACAATCGCCCGTAACCACATGCAAATCATGCACTACACAATCGCCTACTGGGAAGCAATCGGGTGTTACAAACTCGAGGGTACGGCAGCAAGTTATCGTGCCAGCATTGCTGGTGATACAAACTTTGATTACATCGTTTGGCCCATTGCCATCCCATGGGAAATTGGGAATGTGCAGCGGCAATTCACTCAGATCATAGGTACCAAAGAATTGTCCGTTTGCCCAGAGTCCAAAAGTATTGGAAGCAGGATTTTGAACCTGGAAATTAACCGTCAAATGATAGGTGCTGTCAGCAAGATTACAGTCGCCAGTATCCACCGTTAGGTCAAAGATTTCACAAGGTGTATTGCAGTTAGGCCCTTGGAACTCCAGCACTTTACAGCAATCTGGATGATCTTTGATACAAATTTTGATCACGTCCATCGGGTTGCCATTGGACGGGAAATTTGGAATCATAAGCGGCAGCGCATTGAGCGGGAATAAGCCTAAAGAAACGCCATTGGCCCAAACTTCAAACAGGGCATTGCCAGGGTTTTGAACCTGGAAATTCAAGAACAGGTTATAGGTGTTCGAATTTGGATTGCAAGCACCCGGATCAACGACCACATCAAAAATTTCGCAATCAGGGTTGCAGTTAGGTCCTTGAAATTCAATGGTTTTGCAACAGTCTGGATTGTCAATGAGGCAGATTTTAAGGATATCTACAGCGTTCCCATTTGCAGGGAAATTGGGAATGTCGATCGGCAGCGAGGCCAACGGGAATTCGCCAAGGTAAATGCCATTGCCCCAAACTTCGAAGCTGCCATTGCCAGGGTTATTAACCCCAAAATCAAGGTGCAATTTGAAGGTGTTCGAGTTCAGATCGCAAGCTCCCGGATCAACGACTACATCAAAAATGTTACAAGGCAACAAGCAATTGGGTACTTGAAACTGTTTGATGCGGCAACAGCCAATTGTGCCAGGTACAGAATCTGTTCCTAGGATGCAAATGGTTACAAAATCGCCCGCTTGACCGTTCCAAGGCACTTCCAGCATGAGCGGTACTTGCGATAGGTTAAAGGTGTCAAGAAGTTGGTTATGTATGGATACGGTGAATGTGCCGTTTCCAGGATTGGTTCCGTTGAAATTCAGGGTAATTTTGTAGGTACTGTCCGAAGTGCAGGAGCCCGTTTGCAAGAAAATATCGGTGATTTTACAAGGCTCGAAAGGCAAGCAGTCAGGGGCGAGGAATTGGTATTCCTTGCAGCAAGCGGGTGTAGAGCCCGTGCAAACCTTTACATGACTAAAGATTAATCCATTCCAAGGGAAATTTGGGATTTGGAGTGGCAATTGGTTCAAGCCAAAATGCCCCAAAAACTGGCCATTGGCCCAGAGATCAAAGGAGTCTACAGCCGTTGGATCAAATATTGAAAAATCTAGGGTCGCAAAAAAAGTACTGTCAGACGTGCAAGAATCAGTTTTTACAATCAAATCAAGAATACTGCATGGGGGAAGCCCCAAGCAATCTGGCACAGGATATTCCTTGGTTTTGCAGCAGTTAATGGCCACATTGCCTAGACAAACTTTTATTTCGTCGTTCGGTCCACCGTTCCACACGATTTCCTGAGTCAAAGGCAATTGATTTACACCAAACATGCCTAAGAACTGGCCATTAGACCAAAGCGCAAAAGAATCCTGTGGTGCTGGACTGATGATATCAAAATCAATAACTGCTTTGTAAGTGTGATCGCTGGTGCAGTTACCGGTTTGAACCGTTAAACCTACAATTTCGCAGATTGGATTTACACAATCTGGTGCAGGGAATTCAATCGTTTCGCAGCAATCAGGGTGGTTATTGATGCACACCTTAATTACGTCAAAAGCATTGCCACTAGCCGGAAATGCCGGAATTTGAAGCGGCAAAGCTCCAAGTGGGAACATTCCGATAAGATTGCCATTGGCCCAAACACTAAACAAGTCGTTGCCTGGTGCCTGAACTTGGAAATTGAGCCCAAGCTGATAAGTCAGTCCGCCTGGGTTACACTGGCCCGGTTGCACATTGAGGTCAAATATGTTGCAATCGGTTGAGTTGGTACAAATTGGTACGACAATTTCTACCGCATCCTGGCAATTTAAGAACTCTGCGTCAATTACATCAAATTCGAGCACCGTTGGGTTGTTCGGATTGGCGGTAAAAGGCCCAAGAATGACCGGGTTCTGGCTGTATGGAAAAGTACCATAATTGTTGCCATTACCCAGCACCTTGTACTGGTTGCTCGTGCCATCATGTTGAAAACTGAGGGACACGAAAAACTCACAGGTGTTTGGATCGACCTGTACGACGGAAGCCGTAAGGTCAAAAATAGTGCAGTTCTGCGCCGCGACGGGAATGCTAAACGCGAGCAGAAGCATCGGCAAAAGGGATGCTAAACGCATGGGAAGGATGAGTTTGGTGAAAAAAAAGATGAAAACCGGTTGTCGCCATTTAGAGTTAAAGGGCGCTGCAAGGGATTAAAACAAAAAGGTG
>JBBQLD010000059.1:0-15410 GCA_038327555.1 Chitinophagales bacterium | reverse complement strand
TACCATTTACCCCTGCGATTAGATTTACTTTATTTGAGCCGATGTTCAAAAGCATCCCATTGTTCGATGCTTGATTTTGCATGGCCGTTATGTTTATCCCTGTTGGCAAAATTTCCTGGTTAACATTTGGAGCAAATGCTTCTGGCTGATCCAAATCAATATTATTACTGTTAATATTAAAGGTGCTAAAAGTAATGTTGGGATCTTTTATCTCAATTCCTGTAGAGCGTTTTTTGATATTGGGCAAATACTTAGTACAGCCGATATAACAATTAGACACCGAGCCTCGTAAAAAATTACCTGCTGTGGTTTCATCAAGTTCTACCCCATTTTGCACTTCGATCATCCGGCAATTGGATACAAATGCCTGAGTTGCTGCTTTAGAAGTTTTAGCATATACTCCTCGTTCACAATTGTTTATCGTAGGAACGCCATTCTTTCCCAACCCTAGAAATCTTAATATTTTGCCTCCTAAATTATCTACGAATGTGATAGCTGTACCCTGGTTTAGAGCAGAGATATTGGGCAAATAGGCAATATTTTCAAAACGGCAACCCTGGATGTTCGAAGTGCCGTTAATGCAAACAATACCCGCTTGCATATTCTTAAAAAGGTTGTTGAAACTTCCGCCAGCCAGCAATAAGGTTCCTCCTATAGAGCCATCGAAGTAAATCCCACAATAGGTTCTTTGAGAGAAGGGAACCCCGCTTATTGGGGAAGGCGGGTTACAGCTACCTATTGGTAGGATCTGATTGTTGCCATCACCTTCAAAGGTATTGTTTCTGAATAACGAAATTGCAAACCAACCTGCTGATGCATTTATGCCTATAAAGTCCTTCTGGAATGTTGTACTTTGAAGACTAAGCTTGGGCAATGGGTTGTTATTTCCTGGATTTTTTAGATCGATTCCGAAGAAAGCATTTCTGATTACAGCACCATTGATCGCAAGAGATCCCCCTGACAAAACTTCAATGCCGTTCCACAGGCCTTGGCAGTTTGCATCATTGAACGCATCGAGAGTTGAATTGCCGATTATTGTTAAAATCCCTCCTGATTTGACCGAAATTTTGCCGCCACCAGAAACGAGTACGGTACATCCGTCAAATTTATATGGAATATCCACATCCAAATTGCCGAAAAGATATAAAGTCTTACCAACAATCTGATTAGCAGGTAACTTGTTCGTTGCAATCAAGTTGCTGACAGTGTTTTGGCTTCCGCGCCTGACCCTACGAGTATGCTTGGTAGAAATTGATTCAAATTTTTTATGCACCAATTAATTCCATCTTGGCTATGCTTTATAACTGGAAGTGGTGTTGCAAACGGATTAAGATTAGGAAAATAATCATGTTCAACAAGATAGAGTTCAGGTCCTCCGCTCAATATTGGAGTGCCATCGCCAAAATCCCAATAGTTAGCTGGTAGTTCTTCATTGCCAACTAAGATGGCTGTAGCCTTGCTACAGACTACGCTACTTCCGAGACCTACAAAATCACAACCAGTTTGTGCATGCAATGGGTGAAAAGGTAGACTGATGTAAGCAAGAATAAACAAGAATCGTTTGGCAAAGGGTAGCAACAAATGCCCAAATGTGTTTTGCGGATGAAATCTAAAGATTTTCATACTTTTGTAACGTTTTTAATTGCCCTACTCTGATTGTTTTACCAGGCCATTTCGGTGCTACCTGGGGTTTTTGGAGTCGGTCGGGAGGTAGCGGTGACAGCCGCTGCCTCTTTCTTTTTTACCCGCCGAAGCCTTGGCGTAGGCGGGTTTAGCATGAAAGCCTTGGCGTAGGCGGGTTTAGCGTGCAGCCTTAACAAAGGCAGGTTTAGCATGAAGCCTTGACAAAGGCGGGTAACATGCGATGCCTTGCCATAGTATGAGCCTAAAGCATTAGTTCAGCAGCTTTTGCAGGCTACAGCACACAGCAAAAAAATCCTAACCAAGCGCAGAATCAGCGCAGTTTGCTCAGGAACATCAGCACTCATAAGAGCACCCAACAATAGTGTACAGCAGGAATGGTCGGCAGGAAAAACAGTCGGAAGAATAAATGGTGGCAGTGTTCTGGAATAAACTCATTTGGATGAAGATGTTTTTAAATGGTGGATGATAGCATTCGGTTTGCGCGGACAAATATAGTGCACCAGGCTGTCTAAACCAATTTTTTATTTGCTATTTTTGGTCAAACAGCAACTTCGAGAGATAATTTGGAAATCAAGGCTTTTGTCCCCCCCCCCGTACACAATAATATTTGGCCTCAAGCAAGGTGTCGAATCAGCCAAGAAAATTGCATATCATTTTAACCCTGAAATATTATAAAAAAAGCACCTTGGAAAACCCAGAGTGCTTTTTTGCAAAAAAACAAATCGTGAACGTATGCGCTAGATTTACGCGCTTATAAACCCTCTTTTAATTATACTTTCGGCCCAGCCGCCACAATCTCAGCACTAGCTTGATCCATGTATTTTTCAAAATTCTGGACAAATTCCTTTGCCAGTGATTTTGCTTTCGCATCGTACTCTGCTTTGTCTGCCCAAGTGTTGCGTGGGTTCAAAATATCGCTTGGAACACCAGGGCAAGTGCCTGGAATTTCCATACCAAACACTGGATGCTTTTCAAAAGTTGCCTTATCCAAACTTCCATTGATTGCAGCTGTGATCAAGGCGCGGGTGTAAGGTAATTTAATGCGACTGCCAACACCATACGGACCAGCAATCCAACCGGTGTTGAGCAGCCATACATTGGCTTTGCTCTTACGGAGTTTTTTACCCAATAAGTCCGCATAACTAGCAGGGTGCAAGGGCAAGAATGGGGCACCGAAACAGGCAGAAAAGACAGATTTTGGCTCCTTTACCCCTACTTCTGTGCCGGCTACACGAGCAGTATACCCACTAATGAAGTAATACATAGCCTGCTCTGGGGTAAGTCGAGAAATGGGCGGGAGAATGCCGTAGGCATCACAAGTGAGGAAGAAAATATTCTTCGGATCCCCTGCTGCTCGGCTTGGACTTACTGCATTATCAATGTGGCTAATCGGATAAGAAACCCGCGTGTTTTCGGTGATGCTGCGGTCTGCATAATCAACAGTACGTGTGCCAGGGAAGAATTTGATATTCTCCAAAATGGCACCATGACGGATAGCACGGAAAATATCGGGCTCTTTTTCTTCGGTTAAATCTATTGTTTTGGCATAGCAACCGCCTTCAAAATTGAACACCTCGCCAGTGCCCCACGCATGTTCGTCGTCGCCTATAAGCGAACGAGTTGGATCAGCACTAAGGGTTGTTTTTCCGGTACCGGAAAGTCCAAAAAACAAGGCGATGTCGCCGTCTGGCCCCACATTAGAAGAGCAGTGCATCGGCAGCGTGTCTTTCGTGCGGGTAGGTAGTACGAAGTTGATTACAGAGAAAATGCCTTTTTTGATTTCGCCGGTGTAGCCGGTTCCCCCTATGAGCAGGCGACGCTTTTTTACGTTTACAATGGCAAAATTATGCTGACGTGTGCCATCTACTGCCGGATCTGCTTTAAAGCCTGGCGCACACAATACCGTCCAACGCGGATCGAAAGTTGCTTGATCTTCGTGATTAGGGCGTAAGAACATGTTGCTGGCAAATTGGCTGCTCCAAGGGTACTCCGTTATGACGCGTGCCAAAAGGTGATAATCGGGATTAGCGCTGGCATTGGCTTCAACGTCGCGCACATACAAATCCTTTTTGCGCAGATAACTGCACACTTTGCGCCACAGGGCATCAAATTTTTTGGGCTCGAAAGGAAGGTTTACTTTTCCCCAGTTTACTTTATTGGCTGTAATGCTGTCTTTTACGATAAACCGATCATCCGGAGAGCGGCCAGTGAATTCACCCGTAAAGATCACTAATGCACCCGAATCAGCCAATTGGCCCATGCCTTTAATTATGGAATGCTCTATTAATTCTTCAGGAGTAAGGTTCCAATAGGCAGTTTTCCAGTTTTTCAGTCCAAGATCTTGGAGGTTAGCAGCTGGGTTTTTGAATCCCTGTTCTTGCATAAATTCAATTTTTGAAAGGATGGTTAAGGCTAAGAAATACAAAAGCGAAAGTATGGTGTGGCTCTTGACTGGGCGAAGATACAACGGAGGCTTTTGCAATTTATCTACGTGATCTTATTACTTCTTCAGACTAATCATAAGTAACTTTGAACTTGCTTTTTCAGCATTTTTTGCTTGTACAACATACGATCCAGAAGGCCAGTTTTGGCAGTTAATTCGGACGATTCCTTCCATGCTTTTTTCGAAATACCAAGGCCTCCCTGAAAAGTCAAAAACAGTCAATGTGCTAGGTTTTTCAAGTAAAACTGAAAATTCAGCTTGTGTGGGATTGGGAAACACATTCAAGGGTAAGTCTTGAATCAGGGATTCTAAACTTCCAACCATCAGCCCTGAAAGCGCATCGCAGTCCGTCTTTCCATTGCCGGAGAAGAACCTTGTTTTAGCAGGAATACTTCCGGTATTAAAGGTCGCCGGCGGACCTAATAAGAAATTTACGCCTCGAAGAAACGATGGCAATTGATTGAAATACAGGGAGGTGTCTACTTGAGTGGGTGTTCCATTCGGTATTATGATGCCGTTTTGGCTGTTACCTTGTTCAAAATTATCGGTACCACTGACGATGTAAAGTCCCTGAAACAATCCCCCCGGCACAATTTCATTGCCCAGCACATTTAGGGAATGCTGATATTGGGGTGCGGT
Source organism: Chitinophagales bacterium (assembly GCA_038327555.1). Taxonomy (GTDB): domain Bacteria; phylum Bacteroidota; class Bacteroidia; order Chitinophagales; family Saprospiraceae; genus M3007. The sequence goes on along the minus strand of JBBQLD010000059.1, from coordinate 10,684 downwards.
GGTGATCAGGCCATAGCCAGTGGTTCGGTTGCGGAAAAGGGTGTTGAAGGGGCCATTGTTTCCATGTGAGCCATCAGGGCGAATGTTTTCGCAGATATTGCCTTCAAAAAGGTTGTAAGCAGGATAATTTCCGTGCAGCACAATTTCGCCGGCACCGTCATTGGGAAACTCTTCCCAAAAAGGATCGGTAGAAAAATTGTAGCCAAACACGTTGCCATTGGCGCCGCTTTGCAACAACATGGAATGCCGCAAATGTTGGAAAATATTGTTCTGAAAACGGTTGTCGCACGAGGTGAATTCAACCACAAGTCCGTAACCCTGCCCTCCACCACCATAGGCAAAAGCATCGTGGGCATAGCAGCCGTAAACTTCGCAGTGGGTGCTCCAGTCGAAAGTAAAGTGGCCAAAATTGCACTGCTCACTTTCCACGCCTACCAACCAGCAACGGCGCGAATACTCGAAGATTATGTTGGAGCCAATGGCCACATTTCCATCCAAACGCTTGATTTTCAGGCATTCCAGTCCTGCTTCCTCTACCGGGTTAATCTTGCGCAATCGAGGATGCATGGATACATCACAGTCGAGTCGCAAGGGGTGGTTCAGTTGAATTTGATTATTTTCGACAGCTATTACATCGAATAATTGCCCTGCCGAACCGCGTGCCCAGTCTGAAAAAATGAGCAGGCTATCGTCAAATTGCAAGCGGATAAAATCTCCGGGGTTTAAATCTGATGCTGCTGCTACAATGGTGTCCCCAACGAACGCATCTTCCGTCAACAAAACCGCAGTATTGTCTGGAGCAATGCTTCCCCGCGACACGATACAATTTTGTTGAAGGCTACCCAGGTCGAAAAAAAATATGCTGCGCGCAGCACCCTCCCCGCGAATGACGAGACTATCTCTAAGTTGAATTGGATTGTGAAAAAGATATCTGCCTTCTGGAAAAAATACCATCCCGGCTTGGCCTTGCAAAGCTGCTACAGCTTGCTGGAACGGGATTTCATTCAAGGTAGCACTATCGCCCTTGCCTCCAAAATCCAAAATGTTGAGCACTTTGGAATATTTCGGAATGGGGTATTGTCGACCAGCCGTAGCCCAATCACTGCGCCGTTCCAGAGGCAGGGTCTGGGATTTTGCGGTAAAAGAGCTTAGTAAAAGTGCAAGGGTGAACAGGATGTTTTTGAGCATCAGCAGATTGATTTTGCGCGAAAATATGTGTTTATTGGTAATCAGACTACTGGATATTTTTTAAAATCTTTAACCTCTCATTGTGCAACTCGCTGCTATTTGTCACGTTTTTAGAAATTATCCAGAAATTGCGCCCTCAATCACTCATTCGCTATCACAACATGAACAAACTACTTTTTGTACTGATTACCCTGTTTTCCACTCAATGCCTATTGGCCCAAACCACTTCGGCACCTGAAAAAAATGACCCGCAAGCCAAAAAGGTACTCGATAAAATCCGTAAAAAATACGACGCTTATACGACCATAGAAGCCGCATTTTCCTTGGCTATTGAAGTGCCAGGACAACCAAAAGATATCCAAAAAGGTACTGTGATGCAGGAGGGTAAAAAATTTCGGCTTGACATGAGCGACCAGATCATAGTCAGCGACGGCGTTACTACCTGGGCCTACCAGAAAAAACCGAACGAAGTGCAGGTCAACAATGCTGATCCAAACGATGCGAATGCCTTTCTTACGCCAAAAGAATTGCTGGGTCGCTACCAAAAAGGTGATTTTATGTACACTATAACTGATAAAACGACGGAAGGTGGCAAATTGCTCACCCAGATAGAGTTCAAGCCCAAAGATCGAAATTCAGAATACTCAAAACTCCGAGTGGCCATAGACGAAAAGGCTGGTTTAATGCAAAGTATCAAGGCTTTTGCAAAAGATGGCTCGCGGTATACGTTCACGATTACGCGCTTGACACCAAACAAAGCGATTGCGGCTACGCAGTTCGCGTTTGATTCAAAACTTTATAAGGGAATACGTGTGGAAGATTTGAGGATGTAGTTGTTGTTATTTCGTCATTTGTCGTCATTTCGTCATTGGGTCATTAAGCGTCATTGTTGTAATGACCCAATGACGATTAATGACCCAATGACGAAATGACGATTAATGACGAAATGACGATTAATGACGACTACTTCCGAATCGCCTCCACAGGATCCATGCGACTAGCTTGAGAGGCCGGGATCAGTCCAGAAAATACACCAACCAAAACACTGACTAAAACACCCCAGAATGCATTGTTCATGGAAAGGTGTATGTCGAAATCGATGGCCGCAGAAATTGCTGCTGTGACGCCCCAGATAAGTAATAGCCCAAGTAATCCTCCAAAAATACAAAGCACCACCGCTTCGATGAGAATTTCGAGGAGAATGAACCAGCGTTTGGCGCCAAGTGCCATTTTGATGCCTATGATGTTGGTTCGCTCTCTGACCGATACAAACATAATATTGGCAACAGAAAACATACCTACCAAAAGCGCAAAGCCACCGATAAATATGCCGGCTATGTTCATGGTGCCAAACAAGCTATCGAAGAGTCCGCTGATTACGGACAGTGTATTTAGTGCAAAATTACTTTCCTCGCGAGGTCTCAATCGACGTTCTCCGCGCAACACCCCGGTAATCTCGTCTTTAAGGGCCTCTATGTCTACCCCTGGTTTGGCTTTTACGCTGATACTTGTACGATCAAAATCGCCTTTTGCCCGCACACCGAAACCACGCCGGGCAAGATTGTAGCCGATCAGTACGCTGTTATCGAAATTGAAGGGTTTCAGGAGGTCTTTTCCAGATTTTTTAGTCACCCCTAGTACCCGGAGTTTACGTCCGCCCACATTGATATCCTTGCCTATTGGATCCACTCCTTGTCCAAAAAGGCCGTCTGCAATAACATAACCAAGGATACAAACATCAGCTCCAGTTTGGTATTCCACAGGAGAAAGGAATCGGCCTTCTCCTTGGAATTCCAGGTGGAATAGGTCACGACAATCTTCTGTGATTCCAAGAAAATAGCAATTTTCGACACTTGAGGAGTGCCATTTGGCTGTTTTAGCACCTAAAAACTGCCAAAAACCAACCTGATCGGCCAAATCCAGCTCTGCTTTTAAGCGTTCAAACTCATGAAACGTGAAATTGGGCCGCCGCATCCATTTCCAAAAATTCTCCCCAGGATCTTCTCCCCAGGAAAATTTCTCGATGTAAATAACATCGTTGCCAAGTTTAGCCATCGAACCCCGAATGTTGTCTTCCAGCGAGTTAACCGCGCTTTTGACTCCAATGATGCAGAAAATGCCAATGGTTACCCCCAGAAGGGAGAGAAAGGAGCGGAGTTTGTTAGCTATAAGTTGTTGCCATGCCTGTGCGGCACCTTCGTAAAGAATTCGGAGGAATTGTTTCATCTTAGGAACGGGTAGATTTGGATATTCGAGTTCTGACTGATTTAGTCCTGTCTGGGTGGCTATTACGCGCTCAAAACCCAAATATCATATTTAGTAACGGGTAAATAATAACTTGTTACTTACTCGCCCGAAGGTAGAATACCCTGTTTGAGCAAAATTCAGGATTCGATGAAAAGCAAAAGTTGCTGGATGTATGTTATCCTGATTATCAGCTTTTCTGCTTTTCCTGCTGTTCTTTTTCCCGCATTTGTTCGCTCGTCATGGTGCTACCATCATGACTCCAGCCTGGCGGACCAAAGACGTACCAAAATTTGGAACGAAGCGGTTTTTTGCTCCGTAAATCCTTGAAAATATTGATCCACTCATGGAAGACGATATTAAATGGGTCTCTTTTTTCCAATGGGGAGGTGAGGCCATAGCGTAGGGGCTCGTACGCTGCGTCGGGTAGCTCGGCTTGAAAAGTGCCAAACCATCTGTCCCATACGATTAGGAACATCCCAAGGTTTTTGTCCAGATAAAGTGCATTAGATGCATGGTGTACCCGGTGGTGTGAGGGTGTTACAAGGATATATTCTAGCCACCCCATTTTGCGTATGTGTTCCGTGTGCACCAGAATGCCCCAAATCTGGGTAGCGGCAAATACGAAAAGGATGTCTATAGATTTGAATCCAACTAGGCAAAGTGGGATAAAATAGATGAAACGATACAGTGGCTGAAAGACTGAGGATCTGAATCCTACCGTTAAATTATACTGGTCAGAAGAGTGATGTGTGACGTGTACCGCCCAGAAAAAACGGCTAAAATGATCTACACGATGCAACCAGTAGTACAGGAAATCTAGACCGACTACCAGCCAAAACCAATACCACAAGGGCGTCGTAAATTCGTATAAGCGATGCACCCAAAACCACTGAAAAATAACGAGATAAACGAGTCGAAATCCCAAGTCAACGCCGCTATTCAACAACATTAAATACAGGTTTGCCAGTGTATCGCGCACCGTATACGTATTTGAATGCCGGTAATGGCTCAGGAGTATCTCGCCAAGTATGACGACCACATAAAGTGGTGTGGTGATCAATATGAGCAGTTGTTCGCGTACAGATTCCATGCCTTTGTTCCTTTACAGGTCTTAAAAATTTGCGGATTATTTCATCGGTACTAAGCACTTAACACTTATCCCTTAACACTTAAAAAGCGTTTTGAATGACCCGAAAAATAATCCAACTGCTTACGCCCATCAGGATAAAGCCTGCAAAACGTACAATTTTTTCTGGTACGCCCGGCTTCAATCGCCGTCCAATTTGATGGGCTAAAAGTACCTTAGCCAAGTCTGTAAAAAATAGGGCAAGCAAGGTTGCGGCCATAAAATAGCGCATGTGGTTTTCGCTGCCCTCCGGTGCTTCAGCGCTTGCTGCGGTTGCCACCCCTATCCAAAATAACCAGTTGGATGGGTTAGTCATGTTTATCGAAAAACCTTGAAGGTAGGCGTGGTGAGGCTTTGCAACAGGTTGATTCACATTCAATTGATCCGATAAATTTCGCTTGCGCGGCCATACTGCCGAAACCCCAAATCCAAACAACAAAAGTCCGCATACCAGTCCAAACCAACTTTGAAACAAGCCCTCGCTTGTCACCGCAGCTAATTTTCCAGCTCCCCACCAGCTCGCCAGGACTAGCATTAAATCACTGGTAAAAGCCCCAGCTACCAGCATAAACCCTTGCCGCATACCATCGCGAAGCGTCGTTCGGATGTTCATAAAAAAAAGCGGACCAATGAGCATCCCGTAAGCTAGCCCTGAAAGCAGCCCTTTTAAAATTGGCTCCATGAATTTTGAATGTGGTCAAAGTAGCATTAAAGCTTCTTCGGGTAAAATATGATCAATCTGATAAAAGGATTCAAACGCCTCACTACTTTCGCGGTGCAAAACTAATACGGTTCTGGAGTTCTGATAGGCTTGTTGGAGCACAAACCCTTTAAAGGCTGAAATTCAGAAAATTTCAAAATCCACTTTTCACAAACCATTTTTCTTTTCAAATGAAAAATTTGCTTTTTTTCTCAATGTCCTTAGGGATTCTTTTTTTCTGTTTTGGGTGTCCAAACCCCACTATTGCTCCAATAAAATTCAACTTAGAGCGACCTTTTGCTTTGAAACTTGGTCAAACGGGGGAAGCCATATCTGTAAAAGAATTCAGCATAAAATTTGACAAGGTTTCAGCTGATAGTCGATGTGCGCTTGGCTTGACCTGTGTCACCGCCGGACAAGTCGACGTGGTGCTCACGATTAGCATTGCTGGGGAAACTAAAACGGTTACGCTTCCATTTATGCAGCCCAACGGCACAAGCAACGTCATCGATTTTAAGGGTCAAACGGTGCGCATACTCGGGGTAACTCCCTTCAAAGTGAAAGACAAGGAACTCAAACCCGAGGAGTACATGGTCACCTTGTCTGTAATCGAAACGCCAGCTCCTGCGCCTAAGGCGAAAGTAGGTGAGGGCTTCGCGCTCGGGGTAGGGCAAAGTATTGTATTGGAAGAAGATCCAATGTTCCGTATCCGATTTGATAAAGTTTCGGGCGATAGCCGATGCCCTGAAGGCGTTAAGTGCATCTGGGCTGGCCGTGTGGATGCCGGATTCACGTTGATGCAAGGCGATTCCAGTTTTCGCGTCACGATTGCCATCGGCGATTTTAGCCAAGGCGGGAAAAGTGAGGCTAAATTCGGCCTATATACCTTGAAAATCAAAGCTATAGCACCGCCTAAGCAGCAGGGCGCGCCGATACCACAGACGGCGTATAAGGCTATGATGGAGCTGAGTAAGTAGTTAGCATTTGCAACATTTCTTCCATTTTTCTGCGCTCTTCCCGTCGAATCACGACTTTGGGTGTCGCAGCGCGTTCGCCACAGTTGTCAAGTGCGCATCGTTGGCAGGTTATATTCACGGTTCTCATAGGAATCGCGGGATCATCCCAGAAACGGATACGCTGTTTGGCGTGGTCATCAAGGAGTACGCCGAGTGTTACACTTACGTTTCGATCAAGGGTAGGGTGGCCCGGTTTAGCCATGGCGATACAGAGGTATTCTTCTCCTGTAGCTACAAAAACGGCGCGTTGGACGCCGACCGCGATCGAACTTTCGGAAACTTTCGAACTTTCCGAAAGCTGAGATTCCCGCAGATCCCGCAAAAGCGAAATGGACAACCAGCGTCGGCAATAATGCTCGCCAAGTCCGGTGGCATGGGGCTGATGCCGGCGATTGAGGTGGAGTTCTTTATCCATCTCAAAAGCATCGCGGTCAAGGTCATGCACTACGCGCTGGAAAAACACCTTGTCGAGCCCAAAATCCTTGGTCAAAACGTTGAAGCGTTGGAACAAGACCTCCGGGCTGGCCTGATATTTTGTCATTAAACCGAGGAGCCCGCCTTCGTTCCATTTTTTTTGTTCAAAAAACTGCCCGATGTCCTGCACGAAAGATGCTCGATTCACTAAAATCGCTACCGCGAAATAGGCCGCTTTGTAGTTGTTCAATACCTCTTCAAAAGAATTTACCCTTAAAAAATTAGAAGCCCAGGGGCGTTCTTTTAATCCTAATTCATTGAATCCTAGCTCTTTGGCAAGTTGATAGGTTTGTTGTCGTTCGCTAAGCTGGCCGTTCAGGAGCAAGTGCTTCGAATGTGGATTGAACACTGAGCGCAGCCAATGCAGCGGCTCATAGGGATTGAGTCCATTGGGTATTACCGTGCAGCCAAATTGTTTTTTGAAAATCTCCGTGAGCATGGAAAGCGATACGCCTCCATTGACTGGCAAGTTTTGATTTCGTACAAAATCGCTTGCGGCTTGCTCGATTTCTTCGAAATAATTGTTGCGCAATTCCTGATACGCCCGCAGTGCAGCAAAGTAAAAATGCTCCTCTCGAAGGGCGTACACCCGCGCGATTTCGAGCAAAGCGGATATAAATGCATTTACTTTAGCGGGCGCACTGGAAATGATTTCGACCAGCGGTTGCATGCCGATCCCAAACAAGTCGAGCGGGAGGTCGTTAAGGAATTTGCTATGTAAAAGTTCGCCGAGTGGTGCGAATTCCTTAGTCAGTTCGGGTGAAATCAGGAAATCGTAGGAAACGCAAAGCACTTCGGCCAGCCTTTTCCGGTAATCTAAAAGCGGGTATTTTTTCCCTTTTTCAATCTCATTGAGGTACGAGATGGAGATGCCCGTGCGCTGGGCCAGCTCCTCAAAATTCCAGCCTAGTTCTTGGCGGAATTGTTTGACTTTCAGCCCAAAAATGATTCGTTGTAGTTGTGTTGCGGCCATTGTAGGGCGAAGATAGGGTGGGAAACTTGGTTATATGTGGATTTGGTTACAGTAGATTTGGTTATAAGTGGATTTGGTTATATGTGGATTTGATGGCCAAAACTTGGCGAAATACTTTCTAATCACTGTCCCCACTTCCTCAACTGGCTCAAAACGGCTGTAAAATCTTTGGGCAATTCTGACTTGAATTCCATCATTTCCCCTGAAACCGGATGTTGAAGTCTCAATCGGGACGAATGGAGCGAGGTTCGTTCCATAAGCGGACGTTCTTCTTCTGTGAATTTGCCGGATTTGTACTTTTTGCCTTTGACTTCCGACAATAAAAACTGCTCACGCCGGCCATACAGCGCGTCAATCGCCAATGGGTAGCCAATACTTTTGAAGTGTACCCGTATCTGGTGCGTTCTGCCCGTTTTGATCTGTGCTTCTACAAGTGTGAATCGTTGAAAACGCTCTACGGCCCGGTAAAAAGTCAAGGAAGGCTTGCCAGAATTACTGATGGCCATTTTGCCAGGGATGTTGTAATGCTCTCCAATGGGTTTATCGATTTCGCCTTCTTCATGGTGCAATACGCCGTCAAGCAGTGCCAGGTAAAATTTGTCTGCTGAATGGTGTTCCATTTGCATGGAGAGATGGCGGTGTGCGGCTTCATTACGGGCAAAAACCAGTATTCCACTGGTTTCCCGGTCGAGTCGGTGTACAATAAAAACCTTGCCGTACTTGAGTTGAAGGGCAGCAACCAGGCTTTCTTTGTTGCCAAATCGATCAGGAATGGTGAGCAACCCGGCAGGTTTGGTGACGACGATGATGTGTTCGTCTTCGTATATTAGGTCGTAATTTGTCATGTCCTAAAGATTTGAAAACAACTTTACCCGTCGCAAGTAATGCGTTAATATGATGCTTCCGCGGTAAATTCCTTTTTCATTTTTGGGCGCAATTTTGTGACGTTCAACGATTTGATTCACCTCGCGGCGCTTTTGAAGCATTAGCCCAAAATTTCTATAGAATGAAAAATGCGCCCGTACAAGTGCCCAAATTGCACGGTATTGTCCTTTTGCCGCAAACCTTGCCCCGGCCAATCCATCGAGCAAAAAACGCGCGGGGATAAGCCAAAGCAACTTGCCCCAAGGTTCGTTTTTTAACAGCGAATACAGGCTGTTTCGGAAATTTAGGAACACTTTGCGCGGGTTTTCATACTCCAGGGTGCCGCCACCAAGATGCCAAACCACGGATTGGGGAATGCACCAAATGCTGTAACCAGCACGCTTCAACCGCCAGCAAAGATCAATCTCTTCGTTGTGGGCAAAATAGTCACCATCAAAACCGCTAAAGGTGTGATACAAATCAGCACGAATAAAAAATGCTGCTCCAGAAGCCCAAAAACATTCCTGCGGATCATCGTATTGCCCGTGATCGGCTTCGCGCTGGCTGAAAATCCGGCCGCGACAAAATGGATAACCAAGCCGGTCGATCCAACCGCCTGAAGCCCCTGCATATTCAAATTTACTGACCGCAGATGCCTGGCCATGGATGGAAGAGCGCTCATCCCAAGCCAGAATTTTAGGCTGCGCCACAGCAATGCCAAGGTCTTGCTTCATGGCCTCCAAAATAGGGGTAAGCCAGTTTGGTGCAACTTCCACGTCTGAATTTAGAATCACATAAATTTCGGCCTCCACTTGTTTTAAAGCCCGATTGTACCCTTCCGCAAAGCCCCAATTTTGCTGCAAATCAATCAGTTCGACTTCAGGATAATGGTTTCGAAGAAACTCCATCGAATCGTCGGGTGAACCATTGTCGGCCACGATGATTCTTGCTCCGGCACTGTTGGCGACTACGGAAGGCAGGAATTTTTCGAGATGGCGACGAGTATTGTAATTTAAAATAACGACTGCGACATCGGTCTGCTGGCCTCGGGCTATTGAAAGTTGATTCTTTACCATTGAACGGGCATCTTCAGGATTATTTAATGGTATGCCATCAGGTTTAAATTGCAAATCAAAACTGCTTAAGCGTCTTTCAATTTCAGCCTTGTCTTCACCAATTTGTTGCTGCAAGGCTTCCAGACTGTCTAGCTTTTTATCTGAGCGGATAAAATCCAAAACATCAACGCGCAGGTTTTGGCCATACAAATCGCCTTTAAAATCAAGGATGTTCACCTCAATTACGCGTTTGCCAGCAGGAGATAGGGTAGGGCGGTTGCCTATGTAAAGCGCGGCTTTGTGGTCTCCCGTTTTGGCCGCATAAATCCCCTCGGGCAGCACCAGTTTGTGGGCATCTACAAGTTCAATATTGGCGGTTGGAAATCCGAGGGTGCGTCCAATTTTATTCCCTTCCACCACTTTGCCAGAGAAAGAAAAATGGTGGCCGAGCAAGCGGTTTGCAAGCTTGATATCGCTGTTTTCGAGTGCCTTTCGGATTTTAGAGGAGCTAATTGCAATTTCATCTACTTCTTGAGCCGGAATTTCCAACACTTCGAAACCAGCTGATTTTTCATATTTTCGGAGGAAAGTAATATCCCCTTCCCGGCCTACTCCAAAGTGGTGATCGTAACCGATAACGATAAATTTGGCCGCAAACTTTTTGACTAAAAAGTCCTCCACATATTGTTGGGCCGTTTGCTGAGAAAATTCAAGGGAGAAAGGCACCACCACTACATGGTCGATGCCCGCTTGGGCAAGGAGCTCAATTTTTTCTTCGGTGGTCGAAAGGAGTTTAAAACTCGTGTCCTCCGGCTTCAATACCACACGTGGGTGCGGGTAGAAGGTGATGACAATGCTTTCACCCTGATGTTTTTTAGCAAGGGCCTGCACCTGTTCGAGGATACGCCGATGGCCTAGGTGAACGCCATCGAAAGAACCGATGGTGATAACGGCATTTTGAAAGATAGGAAGCTGAGATAAATCGGTGTGAACCCGCATAAGGGCGGCAAAGATAAAAATCGAGCGGGCTCTTCTGCTAAT
>JBBQLD010000058.1:0-15602 GCA_038327555.1 Chitinophagales bacterium | reverse complement strand
AAAGGTACAATTTTGGGGTGTCGATTTTGTCTCTGTCAAGACGCGAGGAGGGCGTTTAGTGGGTCTAAAAAATCGACGAGCAACGAAGAGAGGGACAAAATAAGGCTGCCAAAATTGTACCTTTATTCCAACCGCGTTCCTTAGATAACAAGCTTGCATTAATTTGTGCAATTAGTGGCAAAAGTCAAACGGCCTAACCAGTTACATTTTTTATATCTGTTACCGACGTTTCGACGCGCTGCGGCTAATCTGACAAAGTAGAACTAAGTACCGATGAACTATCAGGCAAAAATAGAACCTGAAACGATACAAACAGAGAAATTATGGACGTAATGATACGCCGTCCCCTGCGATTGGCCTAAAAAATGTCCCAAAACGGGAATAATACCTATTTTAGGAAAAGAGCTCAAGCCATTTTTTCAAAAAAAAGGGCATTCCTTGTTTGTATTCAAAGCAAGGAATGCCCTTAGTTCCACGGACGTTTCGCTGCGCTGCTGCTAATCTGACAAAGTAGAATTAGGAACGCGGCACTAATGCTTACCCCAAAGCTCTACCACGCCCTTATTATTCGCAAGATTCTTCGTGTCATACCAGAGCACTACTTTTCTGATCACCCGTTTATTTCCGGGCAGATCAAGAATGCCGCTTTTGCTGCCTGCGCGAAAGGCCGTTCGGATATCAATTTCATCTGTTTCGCCATTACCATAGTGAATGACCATCTTGTGCATATTGATCGGACTGTGCTTAATGCGGAGTTGTACGGCAGTGAATACTCCTTCAGCACGGGTGACGAGGATTTCGTCATGATCGAGCTTGTAGTTGACGCTTCGTGTACCAAGCAATTCCCAGGGGCGGTTTTGCAAGGTGGTGAACGCCATTGCAAGGAGGGCTACCATGGCGGCCAAAAACAATTTGATTTTCATGCTTTAAAATTAGTTTAAAATGTGAGCGAACGGTCTGTGATCGGGTGAAGAAATAGAAGTTTAATTGGATACAGATTTAAAATTTTCAGAAACGAAAGGGGTTTCAACGTATTAAAACGCTAACTTTGTTAGAAACCAATACGCTACTATGCCAAATGAAACTATTTACCGATCCATCAACGCTTGGGCTGAAGCAGACCGCCCTCGTGAAAAAATGTTGCTAAAGGGCTATCAATCACTTTCTGATGCTGAATTAATTGCCATTTTGTTAGGCTCCGGCAGTATTGGCGTAAGTGCTGTGAGCCTTGCACAGGAAATCCTGTCGTCCGTAGAAAACAACCTACACGAACTTGGCAAACGCTCCATCAAAGAACTTCAACGGTTCAAGGGCGTTGGCGAGGCCAAAGCCATCACAATTGCTGCCGCGCTTGAATTAGGCCGCCGCCGTCAAATTTCAGATTTACGCGACCGCCCGCGCATTGGCACCAGTCGTGACGCTTTCAACGTCATTGCCCCATTTCTTACGGATCTTTACCATGAAGAGTTTTGGCTGCTTTTTCTAAACAAAGCCTGCGAGGTGATGGCCCGAGAAAAACTGAGTACAGGCGGTACTTCTGGTACGGTTGCAGATGTAAAATTGGCTTTCAAAATGGCCCTCGATGCGCATGCCTCGGCCATAATTGCAGTTCACAACCATCCTTCCGGAAATTTGAAGCCGAGCGACGCCGATATGGAGTTGACGAGAAAAATGAAAGAAGCGGGCAAAATTCTCGATCTTCCATTGCTCGACCATCTAATCGTTTCTGAAAGAGGATACTACAGTTTTGCTGATGAGGGATTAATTTGAAAAACTTTACCCCAAAAAGTCACTTATTTGAAGAATAACTGTCTCTTCGTATTCACCCGAAATTAAAACAGCAGTGCTTATGAACCAACTCTTTACTCATTTGGTCCTTTTTTTAGGATTTGCCACCCTGTTCCTTTTTTGTAAATCTGAAAATAACTGTCGTGAACTGACTGGCCGTTGGACTAATCAGGAAGGCCAGGTATTTTCCTTTGATCCTGATGGAAAAGCCCTGTGGCTTGTCAAATTCGGAAGTCAGTTTGATTCTTTTCCGATCCGCTACAACTATGATTGTAAGCAAAAGATCGCAACGCTCGTTCTGACGGAATTTAAAACAGGCCCCTTAACAGGTAAAACCCTTTTTGGCATTATTGAGTGGGCCAATGATTCGGTGTTCCGCTTCGATGCTGAAGCGGGTACCTCTTCTGATGCAAGGCCTGTAAAATTCAATGCTGAGCATGCCGAGCGGTTTTTTAAGGAATAGGTTTTTTTGGTTATTTGGTTATTTGGGGTGCCGGAGCCTGGTATTAAAACTGTCTTAATTGAAAAAATTGATGCCAAGCTACGGCACCCCAAATAACCAAATCCCCAACTAAACAAATAACCAATTCCCCAAATAACCAAATCCCCAACTAACCAAATAACCAACTTCCCCGATTCAGGCTTGCGCCACTGGTGCCCCAAAGTTCATCGGCGGCAAGGGCTGGTCTGGCTCTTCAATTTTGCCGAATTGCATTTCAAATTTTTGAACGTTATCGCGCAGGGCATAGAGCAGGCGTTTGGCGTGTTGTGGGGTGAGCACGATACGGGCCTTCACTTTGGCTTTCGGCAGGTTTGGCATGAGGCGGATAAAATCCACGACGAATTCTGCATTAGAATGCGAGATGATGGCGAGGTTTGAGTAGATACCTTCGGCTACCTCTTCCGAAATTTCAATATTGATGGCGGGTTGCTGTGGAATGTTGTCTTTAGCCATTTTGTGTTATTGTTTTAAAATCAAATGTTTGTAAGCGCTTGTTCGGGATTTTGGTTCGTTTTCGCCTCGAACCAAAATCCCGAATAAGCGCTAAGGTAAAATTACCCAATGGGCACAAAGTTTCAAGCGACAAAAGTACCGATTGCCCGCATGCCAAGCAGATGAAATTTTGAAAGAAAAAATGCCCGGTGCAGCAATCGCTGTCCGGGCATTTTTTTAACCGCTCGAAAAGGGTAAGGAAGGTGTTATTATTTCACACATTCTTAAGTTTGAGTACTATTTACCGTCCACCTATTTTGCTCAAACGTACTCCACCCCAATTTTGACCATCACTCAGCCGCAGGAAATAAGTGCCTTGGGGCAAATCCTGAAGGTCTATAGTAGTCGTCAATTGACCACCAACTGGCTGCAAATCAAGTGTTTGGAGCAAACGACCCACCGCATCAAATACTTCTGCGCGAAGTGCGTCAGGCGCGTTTTGCAGTTTCAGTACAAACAAACCTGTGCTCGGGTTTGGCGATACTTCCAGGCCCCAGGTTTCGGTTGGTTCTATCGTTCCGCTTGTAATCAACAGGTTGGTTACAGTAGCCGTACAGCCTTGCGCGTCCGTAGATACTATGGTGTACGTACCTGGTACGAGGTTGTTGAATGTGCCGCTGTTTTGGAACGCGCCGCCATTCAAGCTGTACTGGTAAGGAAAAGTACCACCAGCTGCGACCGCCGTGATACTGTTGGCAGTCACAGTTGCAGTAAGGGTAAGAACCGCAGGCTCAGCCACTGTGAGGCTCGTGGTGAATAGCGTTCCATCGGCGTCTTTTACCACCAAACTATAGGAGCCAGCTGAAAGGTTTGAAAACAGGTTGTTCGTTTGGAAAGGCGAACCGTTCAGACTATACTCGTAGGGTGAAATGCCGCCAGTTCCCGCCACTTGAATAGTACCGTCGTTTCCGCCATTGCATTGAACCTGAGTAATCGAAAACGAAGCGGCGAGCGGAGCCACATTCACGGTAAAGCTGGTTGTGGCGGTACAGCCATTGCCATCCGTAGCGGTCACATTGTAAGTGCCATTGGGCAAATTCTGTAGATTCGGGCTGGGCGCATTACTGGTAAAGGTATACGCAGGTGTGCCGCCAGAAAAAACAGGCGTTCCATCGTTACCAGATACCGTCACCGCAATATTCAATTGAGATGGTTGGCTAATCATGATTGGCCCCAGAAGGATCGTGGTGCCGCTTGCATCCCGAACACTGGCGGTGTAAGTGCCAATGCCTACTCCGCTGAAGTTGTTTACACTTTGGAATGAACCATTATTCAGCTTATATTCATAAGGCTGGATGCCGTTTGCAGCGTTTATAAAAATGGTCGTAGTGCCTCCAAAACAAAGGATTGGCGGTGCCTGGATGCTTGCTGATAAAGGCGTTACATTTACAGAAGCCTCTACGGTTTGGGTGCATCCGTTTTGATCTTTTACCGTCAAGGTATAAGTACCATTAGCGAGATTGGAGAACAGGGTGCCAGCTTGGAAATTGATGCCGTCAATACTGTAATTCAATACTCCAGTACCACCAGAAGCGGTGATATTGATCGCATTAAGCACCGCGCTGACAGAGATGAGCAGGGCTGCTGGATCGTTCAGTACAAGGCCTGTTGAAGTAGCACTTAAACCTGCATTGTCTGTGACGACTACGGTGTATGTACCTGCTGTAAGATTGCTAAATACATTGGAAGCTTGTCCTGTGCCGCCATTAAGGCTGTAAGACAAGGGTGGTTCACCGCCACCGACCAGCACACTAATTTCACCATTATTTCCTCCAGCACAAGCTACTTGTTGTTGGATACTGGTGGTTAGCAGCAATGAATTTACGGCTACAATAGCTTCAGAGGTGGCAGTACAGCCATTTGCATCTTGAACGGTTACGGTATAAATACCATTTGCAAGGTCAAGAAACTCGTTGCTGGCTTGGAAGGCTACCCCGTTGATGCTGTATTCTAAAGCTCCTGTGCCACCAGAAGCAGCTGCCGTTATGACATCACTTACGACAGAAGTGCTTACTACAATAGCCGCTGGATCAGTGAGTGTGATCGGGTTGGTAGAAACCGTGAATCCGAACTGGCCAGTCACAACCACCGTATAAGACCCTGCTGACAGGCCATCGAACACATTGCTGTTCTGGCTCGCACCGCCATTGAGGCTGTAGCTGTAAACCCCATCGAGTCCGGTCGCGGTTACCGTAATTTGGCCACTAGTTCCGTTGGCACAAAGGATGCCACTTGTTTCAGCCGCTGCTCCAGCTAGATTGCTTTCAACAATATTGATGTTGAAAATTGCATCATGTACCCAAGCGTAGTTGTTCTGGTCAAGGGCATCGAAGTGGAAGTTATCAGTAAGGATACCGTCGCCGTTGTTGGTATACACCAGTACGTTGTTGTTGATATCTTCCTGGGTAAAGCTATCGCCTATAGCCAGCGGAGTGCCGTTTAAGGCCAAGGTTCCATGAAGTGGAAGGCTGAGAAGTGTAAATACGCCCAAGCCTGGAATGCCACTAATTTCTACGGCCAAATCACTTTGCAAAATGGCCTCGCTTTGACCAGTAAGCACATTCAGTGGGCTATTGACTAAAATATTCCCCGCAGTAATTACCTCAGGAAAACAGAAGGAAAGACTCCAGGCGGTAATTGAGCCGCCGTCAGCGTCGTAGACATCAGACACCAATAGTTTCCAAATTCCAGCAGCACTTTGCCCATTATAAATATTAAGTGACTCAATGGATTGGAATGTACCGCTCAAGGATGGTGGTGAGGGATTACATTGTGCTTCAAGCTGCGCAGCAGTCTGTGCAGCCTGACTGTCGAAAACAAGGTTAGCATTATCGCCAGTGCAACCAAACTCAACAACGGGGTCTAGGGGCCGGTCAAAAAGCAAGGTTGAATCCCCTGCCGGTGAAACAAGATATGCAAGCAAGTCGCCTGTATAAGTGTGCAAAATGTTCATGCTCACGTTTACATCGCTGACAGGCTTATCGATAGGTACACTCAAAGTAGAGGTAACCGTTGCTACTGTAATTGGACTAATAATTTTCGGCACGTCGGTACTGCTGAAATTCTGTTCACACAGATTTTTACCCGTCTGGAAAGCTGCTGTGGCGGAATACACACCTTCGCCACAATCATTGCTGGCCAGTACACGCCAATAGTACACGGTTTCAATTAATAGATCACCCACCGTTGCACTATTGGCATTCACGGTTTGAGTTGAAACGATTGATCCCGCTGAAAACGAAGGATTTGTAGCCACTTCTACCAAGTACGAAGCAGTAAAAGCTGTTGCCGCCCAATTAAGTGTGGGTACTGGTGCAATACCAGATGCACCATCTGCAGGGCTACTGGTAAGGGTAATGGCTGGTGCACCAGGCAATACTGTGAGTGCCACGGTTGCGGTCTGCATTACGACGCCTCCGACACCTGCTACGTTGAGCGTATAGTTGCCTGCCATGGCAGCAGTCAGATCAGAAATCGTGATGGTTGCAGTGCCACTTGGCGTAACAGGATTTGGCGAAACATTTACGGTTGCACCTGCTGGCGCACCAGTCACGGTCAGGGTTACATCACTTGTAAAACCTGAAATAGAAGTCAAGTTGGTTGTGAAAGATCCATTTGTATCTGCACAAACATTCAGACTACCCACAGAGCTGTTAAGCAAGAAAGTCGGAGCGACTGGAAGTTGAATTCTAAAATTGACATTCGAAATGTCGAAAAAGATATTGCCCACGGACTCCACACGTACCCGGCAATTGCTGGATGGATTGTTTGGAACGGTGATCGTGGCGGAACCATTATTGGGTACGCTGGCCGCTAATTCAACAGGATAGGTAAAACCACCATCGGTAGAGAGCGTAATCCGCACATTGCTACACGAAACAGGTGCCGCAGTTGTATTTGCTACGTTCCAAGTGATTATTTCCGGACTCCCAATGAGCCACACGACATTGGTGTTAGGTGCTGTAACGACGAACGGCCCAGATGCTGCGGATACTGTGATCAATACATCATCTTCATCGGTGCAACCTGCTTGCCAGTCGTTATCCCGGGCGGTTACCCGGAAATTCATGGTGCGAGCCACCCCAGGCAGCTCTTCCCAAGGCGGGTTGATGTTGGCAACCAAGTCCTGTAAGCGTGGAAAAACGCGGGTAGGCGAAGTGCCGCCTTTATAAGATCTGAAAAGGGGCCCAACTGCCGAAGCTGGCGTCGGCGGAGACGCGGCATCACCTGGATCAATTTGCTCCCAAGTGTAGGTGAGCGTGTCGCTATCTACATCTGTACCCACTGCGGTGAGCGCAAATGGTGTAGATTTAGGAATGGTGCGGTTGATACCCGCATTTACGTCGGGGTTGCGGTTGGTCGTCGTTATTTTTACGGGGCAATTGTTTCCTGAACCTGTGTAAATGAAAGCCCCCATTTCCCGAATGTTGTATCCATGGAAAATATCTTCACTATTCGGAGCCACATCATCAGCGCCGCAGATGCCAGCGTAGGCCATAATAGTGGTGCCGCTACCGGGTTCTAAACCTGCAGGAGAATTATTAAAACTACCGCAGTGGTTGAAGGTGTGGTTTCCACCAAACTGGTGGCCTATCTCGTGCGCTACATAATCAATATCGAATGGGTCGCCTACAGGGGATCCTCCTCCGGTTACTCCATTAGCTTTGCTTGTGCCGCACACTACGTTTAGTCCTGCAATGCCACCACCACCTGTACTAAACACGTGGCCAATGTCGTAGTTGGCTACGCCGATAATGTTGTTGCAGATCGTCTGGTTTTGACCCAACATGGTTCCACCGTCATTATTGGTGTAAGGGTCGGAATTCGCATTGAGGTAAATGATCAGGTCATTATTGGGAACAATCTGCATCGTGACCGCAAAGTCGGTTTCGTACACACCGTTCACGCGGTTCATAGATGTATTCATTGCCGCCAGAACGAGCGGCTTTGTGCCACCGAAGAAGGCCGCATACTCTCCTGTGCAAGCCAGCGCCAGGCGGTAACGGCGGAGCTTCGTGTCGCCCTGAAATTCAGCCAATTGAGTCGGAGTCAAAATTTTAACCGGATCCAATACTGTGGCGCCGTCAGGGTCGGGAGTACCGCAAGTCCATAGCGCATCCTCCTTTTTCTGGAGGTAATCCTTTTTGTTGTAAACGACGTAATACTCCGAATTTCCATGTATTGCCGGGTCAATGAAGACGGTGTTTTCTGTTCCGGAGCGGATCATACCGTGGAAGCCCAGTGGCGTAAGATCGCACTTCAAAACAGCTGTTTGATCATCCAAACCCCGTCCGGTATAGCTTCGGATTTGAGGGTATTTGGCTTGCAGATCCGGGTGAAACATAGGCGTTTCTTCCAATTGGAAACGACCTACACCGCCGTTGGGCAAGGGCAGGGATAGAATGGGCAAATTCCCAGACTCTGCCGCTGGAGTAAATCGCTCAGGCGCAGTAACCAATACAGCCTGCAAAGCCGACACATTCATTCGAACAGAACGAAATTTGGACGGTTGGATGCGACGTTCGCCTGCCGCAGGGATGCCGCTCTCTGGAGTATCCGTCCAGATGGATTGGGCAAAGGAAGCGCCAACCAACATCAGCGCACACATTAGGGTGAAGGATTTTTTGAACATTAGAAAGAAGGAAAATTTTGGATTTAGCAAACTAGTAGAGAAATGAATAAACTCGATCTGGGAGTAGTATTCGTCGGATTAAAACAAGAGGCGAAAGTAGCTAGCTCTGGCTTTTGAAAGCGAAAGATTATTAAGGTTTGGCAAACGGTGGCCAAAAAGGTGAAGTGTTAAGATGAAATAGCTGCTTTTGAAATATTTAACGCAATCTGGACACCCATTTAACTAGCCGACAAGTGCGAAGTCACTGGGTTTGCGTAAACCTTTGGACACAAGATTTGAAAGGGGGCTAGTTTCAAGTCGAAAGCTCCCCACTTGGCACCTTCAACTTGAAACTTTCAATGGATAACAATATGAAACCACCTTCCATCTTTGTTTTCGCGCTGGTATTTTTGGCTGCCTGCCATACGCCACAATATTTTGTTCAAAAGGGCAACTATGATAAAGCCATAGATGGCTACAGCTCCAATCTTCGTGCTCAAAAGAAGCACAAGAAAAACAGAAAAGATTTAGCTGGTCTAGAATCCACTTTTGCGCTGGCACAAAATCGTGATGCTACTGAATTAACGCAGCTGCAAACCGCCACGAAGGCTGAAGATTGGCCGCGCATCAATGCACTACATCGCCAAATCCAAACCCGCCAACGGAAGGTAAACGCCCTTAAACCGCTCCGGAGTCGAAAAGGCTATTCGCCCCAATTCATCCTAATTGAAGATATTGACTTGCTTCAAGAGGATAGTCGCAGCCAATCTGCTGCTTATCTCTATGCGCATGCTCAAAATTTGCTGGCTATCACGGCCTCAACTGGCCAACGACAACCCGCTCGCGATGCCTATTCCGCGCTTCGAGATTTGAAAACCAATTATTTTCTATACTGGGAAAATACAAATGCCTTGATTGATAGTGCTCACCAAGCTGGCAAAGCCCACATTCTTTTTGAAACCAGCGTAGAAAACGGGGTGCAGGATGGAGCTATTTTTTGGGAAAATACTAGCCTGAAACCAGGCTTTTTAAAAAATGAATGGCTTGTTTTCTACTCGGATTCGGCGGCCCGTGAAGCGTTTGACTATCGGGCAAAATGCCGTTTGGTCGCTCTTTACGTTGGCACTGAACACACCTCCAACACCGAGCGCACGGAGACCAAACAAGTTGAAGATGGCTATGATGAAAAATTGGATTCCTCCGGCCACGTGGTTTCACGAACGGTAAAATACAAGACCGAAACGAAGACGATCACTACCTACAATTCCAGCCGCAGAGCCCATGGAACGGTACTGCTTGAATTGCGCGACGAACATGCCGGGCAAGTGCTTACTTCACGATCTATACAATGCACCTACAGTTTTGAGGAGACCTCGGAATCAAGTCCGCCTTCAGCACCTACTTTTTGGGGAATGATTTATCGAGTGGCTGATGATGTAGAATGGAATTTGAAGTCGGAGTTGAAGAAGGTTTTGGTGCTTAGGTGAAACCATTTAATTGATGCCGCTTTCCTTAGAAACTCAAATCCCTCCCAAACAAATATACTTCACCTCCATAAAGTCCTCCAAACCATACTTCGAGCCTTCACGCCCGATACCGCTTTCTTTTACCCCGCCAAAGGGAGCAAGCGTTGTGGCAACCATACCCGTATTCACACCCACCATACCGTATTCAAGGGCTTCAGCTACACGGAAAACCCGACCGATATCGCGTCCGTAGAAGTAAGCAGCCAGGCCATAGGGCGTATCGTTTGCCATTTTGATCACTTCTTTTTCTTCAGCAAAACGGATAATCGGAGCCACAGGACCAAAAATTTCCTCGTGCATAATATCCATGTCAGTACTCACATCGGCTAATACGGTTGCTTCATAAAAAGTCCCCTGCAATGCATGGCCGCCCGTCACGATTCGTGCGCCTTTTTGAGTGGCATTAGTTACGAGCCGCTGTACTTTTTCAAGTGCTTCGACATTGATGAGTGGACCGATATTCACGCCTTGCTCCGTACCAGGGCCAATTTTTTGTTTCAACACGGCAACCGTGAATTTTTCCAGAAAAGCCTCGTACACCCCGTCTTGTATAAAAATTCGATTGGCGCAAACACAGGTCTGCCCGGCATTGCGGTATTTGGCGATAATGGCGCCGCTCACTGCCGCGTCGAGGTCAGCGTCGTCGAACACAATAAAGGGGGCATTTCCACCCAATTCAAGGGAGATTTTTTTCACTGTATCGGCACTTTGGCGCATCAGGAGTTTGCCTACTTCGGTGCTGCCTGTGAAAGAGACTTTGCGCACTATCGGGCTATCCGTCAGCACTTTACCGATGCTTGGGGCATCCATTCCAGTTACGATGTTCAGTACCCCGGCTGGAAATCCGGCGCGTACGGCAAGCTCAGCCAACGCTAAGGCAGACAAAGGGGTTTCTTCCGAGGGTTTGAGTACCACGGTGCACCCGGCGGCAAGGGCTGGTGCTACTTTTCGGGTAATCATAGCGTTGGGGAAATTCCAGGGGGTAATCGCAGCCACCACCCCAACGGGTTGCTTAACCACGAGCAATCTTAATCCAGGCAAATGCGGTGGAATGACATCGCCATACGCCCGCTTGCCTTCTTCCGCAAACCACTCGATGAATGATGCCCCATAGATTACCTCTCCTTTGGCTTCAGGAACGGGCTTGCCCTGCTCCAGGGTCAAAAGTAGCCCAAGGTCGTCGGCATTTTCCAGGATCAGATCATGCCATTTGCGCAAAATCGCTGCACGAGCGGTGGCTGTTTTAGCGCGCCATTCGGGCAAGGCTTGCTCTGCTGCTGCAATGGCACGGCGGGTTTCATCTGCGCCACAATCTGCTACGCGGGCAAGTTCTTCGCCAGTAGCAGGGTTGGTGACCGGGAATGTTTTGCCAGAATCAGCAGATAGCCATTCGTTTTGAATGAAGGCTTGGCGGTGTAGCAGGGTGGAATCTTTTAAAATGGACATGTTGTGTTGGTTTACAGAATCTGCAAATATCAGCAGGATTTTTTTGATCAGACCCTCCAAATCGTGAGTTAGTTATTTTATCGGTACTTAGGAAATCCAAAAGTCGAATCACTACGTAGTTGATGTTGGCACTTTCTAAAAGCCAATCTTTTCATTTTTTCAAACACAACTAATTATGACCAATTACACGAAACGAGGCCTGGCTTTGTCTTCGATGGTGGCATTGCTATGGCTGTGCTGCACGGCATTATTTGCCTCCAGCCACCGCGAGGCTCCACTTATTGCCAATGATCCATTGGCTGACAACACGGATCTTTATGCTTTCCGAAGCCCGGACAATCCGAACACCGTGACCATCATCGCAAATTATATTCCTGGTGAATTTGCTTTTGGTGGGCCAAACTATTATTCGTTTGGCGAAAATATTCGCTACGAAATTCACATCGACAACAATGCGGCTACTCCTGGCGACGAAATCGTGTACCGATTTACCTTCACTCGCGTGAATGAAGACCCGACCACGTTCTTCAACATCCGCTTGGGTAAGGAAAATCTAAAAACGACCTACACGCTGGAAAGGAGTATCAATGGCGGGGCTACTTTCACCGCTATTGTGACTAATGGTAAAGTGCCACCACCCAATATTGGTCCGCGCTCTATCGAATCAGGTGTGGGGCTTAACACCAACTATGATGCCCTGATTGCAGCCTCGATCATGACGACGAACACGGGCGAAAAGGTGTATTGTGGTCCGGCTGATGATCCTTTCTTCGTGGATTTGGGCGGGATCTTTGACCTTGGCGACGCGCCTCGGCAGGGCGGCTCCCCGCGCGACGGACTTGGCTTTTTCAACGTACACTCGATCGCAATCCAAGTTCCGATTGCTATTCTGCGCAAAATTGGTGCTCCTAATACGCCAACCAGCATCCTTGATGGCGATTACACCATTGGAGTATGGGCTTCTGCTAGCCGCCAAGCTACGCGCACTTTGCAAGCCGATGGAGCTGCTCCAAATGATGCTGGGGCTTGGATTCAGGTTTCGAGAATTGGAATGCCATTGACTAACGAAGTGGTTATTCCAATCGGAAACAAAGATTTTTGGAACCGAATTACGCCTTATGATGAGTTGACCGATGTCACGCTCGACAACTATTTCTACAATCCCGAACTGGCACTTTACATGGACAACTCCCAATTCGGGAGTGCAGTGCCAGCATTTTCAGCCCTGCGCATCCAGCGCAACTCCTTGCAGGGGTTTGATTTTGGTAATGGAAAAGATGGCTTGTTTGCATTGAAAGGTACTCCTGCTGTGGCAGGCACAGCTTTGGATGATGCTGTTTTTGGCACCCTCCTGTTGCCTGGCGCTGGCAAACCACGCTCGGTAGATCTTTGGCCGATATTCCACACCGGTGTACCTAACGTACGCCCTTA
Organism: Chitinophagales bacterium; assembly: GCA_038327555.1. Lineage (GTDB taxonomy): Bacteria > Bacteroidota > Bacteroidia > Chitinophagales > Saprospiraceae > M3007. Next base: position 2,806 of record JBBQLD010000058.1, on the reverse strand, counting down.
TCAATTGGCAACGGGCAAAAATGGTAATCCACTCGCTGCAGGAAAACCGTTCATCAACAACTTCCTGCCAAACGGTGGCGATATGCTTCGCCTAAATATGGCAGTGCCTGTAACTAGCCGTACGGATCCAAAATTCAGTGCCTTAGGTATCGTCAATGCTGCTGTTTTGGGACTTACTGATCCGGCTTACAACCAAAATACCAGCATTCAATTCATTCCAAATATGGATGGATTTCCGAACGGAAGAAGGTTGGAAGATGACGTAACCGTCATCGAATTGCAGGCAGTTGCAGGGGTGGCTTTGGCTGCGATCGGCCTTTGGTACGATGATTACACTGTTGGTGGTGCAAACCCTGTAACCTCAGATTTGATCGGGGTATTGAGTTACCGTACTGGAGTCAACAATAATGACAAGCATTTCAAAACCAGTTTTCCGTATGTAGCCACACCTTGGAGAGGTACGGAAGTTGGGCAATAAAATGCCTTTGAGCAATCGTAAAAAGTTGCTCGAATTCAATAAATGCTAAGTGCATGAATTGAAATTTTTTTCACTACAAAAACTTCAACGATGAATCGTTCCATAAATAAATTCCTGCTGGCGGCTTGCGTATGGATGCTTGCCATCACGACCATTCTGGCTTCCAGCCACCGCGAGGCGCCGCTAATTGCCGACGACCCACTTGCCGACAATGTGGATCTCTATGCTTTCCGCAGTCCTGACAACCCAAATTTGATTACGCTGATTGCTACGTATGTCCCACTCCAATTGCCACAAGGCGGCCCCAACTATTATTCTTTTGGGGAAAATATTCGCTACGAAATTCACGTAGATAATGACGCTGCAGTGCCTGGCGATGAAATCGTATACCGATTTACGTTCACACAAATCAACGAAGATCCTACCACGTTTTTCAACATCCGCCTGGGCAAGCAAAACCTAAAAACCACCTATACGCTTCAGCGTAGTATTGACGGCGGCCAATCCTTTCAGACCATCGTACAGGATGGAATAGTGCCCCCACCAAACATCGGCGCACGTTCGATTGAATCCGCTGTTGGTCTGAACTCTAACTATTCCACCTTGATGAGCAATGCCATCACGACGGCAAGCAGTGGTGAAAAGGTCTTTTGTGGCACTTCTGATGATCCGTTCTTTGTAGACCTGGGCGGCATTTTTGACCTTGGTGATGCTCCTCGTCAAAGTGGCAGTGCCAGCGATGGACTTGCATGTTTGAATGTGAGCACCATTGCGTTGCAAGTGAATATCCAAACGCTATTGAAAGCTGGCGTATCGCCTGCACCGACTTCTATTTTGCAGGGAGATTTTGTAATTGGGGTGTGGGCTTCTGCTAGTCGCCAACAAATCAGAACACTTTCTGCAACTGGAAACCCTGCCTATTCAGGTGATTGGACCCAAATTTCCCGCTTGGGCATGCCTTTGACCAATGAAGCTGTTATTCCTGTGGGTCAGAAGGATTACTGGAATTCACTGAGCCCTTATCAGGAGATCACGGAAACTACCCTGGATGAGTTTTTCTATAATCCAGAATTGGCCTTGTACATGGACGATTCTTTGTTTGGAGGAGCTGTCCCCGCATTTTCTGCCCTGCGCATCCAACGGAATGCTTTGCAGAGCTTCGACTTTGGCAATGGCAATGACGGACTATTTCCTCTGAAAGGAAACGCAGCTTTGGTGGGCACAGCACTGGATGATGCCATTTTTGGCAACTTACTTTTGCCAGCGGCAGGCAAACCCCGATCGGTAGATCTTTGGCCTATATTCCATACAGGAGTGCCGAATTTGGCGCCATATCAACTGGCAACTGGCAAAAACGGAAATCCACTCGCAGCTGGCAAGCCATTTATTAATAACTTCTTGCCCAATGGTGGAGATATGCTTCGTCTGAATATGGCTGTGCCAGTGACACAGCGCGACGACCCAAAATTCAGTTCACTTGGGTTGATACAAGCCGCGGTATTGGGCCTGACAGATCCAGCTTATGCCAGCACAACGCTGCAATTCATTCCGAATATGGATGGTTTTCCAAATGGTCGCCGTTTGGAAGATGATGTTACGCGTATCGAATTGCAAGCAGTAGCTGGGGTAGTATTGGCCGCCATTGGCCTTTGGTATGATGATTATACACCGAATAGCCCAAGCCCGGTTACCAACGATTTGCTGGGTGTGCTGACGTATACCACGGGTGTGGAAAGCAACGACAAGGCATTTAGCGGAATTTTCCCCTACGTTGCAGAACCCCATCGTGGAACCAGCGAATGTAGCGGCCCTGTTTTTGTAGGTACCAATGATGTGTTTCAAGGTGCGCTTGGCCTCAGCCCAAAACCTGTGCTGATGAAGAGTTTCCCTAACCCATTCCAGGATCAAACGACCTTCCAATTCAAGGTAAACCGAGCTACAAAAGCTGTTTTGCGGATCTATGATGCACGCGGTAATTTTGTTGCTACAGCTTTCTCCGGGTATTTGTCAGAAGGAGATTTCACCCAAGTCTGGAATGCAGCGAACCTGCCTTCGGGCTTGTATTTCGCGAACTTGTACGATTCCAATGGTGGTCTTTTGCAATCTGGCAAATTGATCAAGTCAGAATAATACAGGCAGCTGAAATTAATTCACACGACGCCACAACGCTTTTAAAAACTCAAAATATGGTGGCGTTGTGTTGTCGTGTGAAAAACTTGCTTTGATTAAAAAACAGGCTTATGGATCGTTCCATAGGCCTGTTTTTAGTTCAAAGTTCAATTTTCAGCTAAGAAACGGGTAATTCAAGCGCACCATCCGTATCAAAAC
>JBBQLD010000057.1:0-15610 GCA_038327555.1 Chitinophagales bacterium | reverse complement strand
ATACCTCCCGCTTCACACTCCAAACTTAAACTTTATGTTTCGACCCAGCCCGACACTACTTACCATCAGTTTTGTTCTATTTTCATTTTCATTGTTTGCCCAATCCGGGAAAGCACCTAAAATGAAGTACGGCAAAATCTCTGACGAAGAGATGGCTATGACCACTTACGCAGCAGACCCCTTCGCCCCAGCGGTGGTTGTTTTTGACAAAGGAACTGTGGCACATCGATATGACAACACAACAGGTTTTACCCTTGAATATGAACGCCACAAACGAATCAAAATCTTCAGTAAGGACGCCTATAGCCTTGCTGATATAGCCCTGTTTTATTATAAAGGCCAAAAACTCATTGAATTTAAAGCTTGTTGCTACAATCTTGTGGATGGCAAAATCGTGGAGACGAAATTAACCAGCGAGAATGTGTTCGAAGAAAAACTGACCTCCAACTTTTTCGTTAAAAAGGCAGCCATTCCTGGGGTTCGAGAGGGCAGTGTTATAGAATTCAAATATGTCCTCCTGGATGAAGGAATTGGGTTGCCGCTTAACGAATGGGTTTTTCAAAATCCGGTTGCGCCCACCCTTTGGAGCGAATTTGAAGCTTCAGTACCAACCTTCATCGAGTACAAAAAGCTGGCTCAAGGCTGGACACCCTATTCATTGGCCAAGGAGGAATTGAAAAACGAGCGCTTGAATATTAGCTATATTGAACGTGGGCCCGCTAATGCGGCAGTCACTACCAGTACCGCTGAGAATATTAATGTTGACTATTCAACCAATATTCTTCATTTTATACAAGAAAACGTACCCGCGTTGAAGCCTGAACCCTTCGTTGCATCTGTAAGGGACTATCTTTCAAAAATAAGTTTTGATGTAAAGGCAGTTTACAATACCACTGTGGTCGCTAACGGTCCTACCTATAAACTAGTGAATACTACCTTCCAAGAAAGAAATAAGAGTTGGGAGCGTCTGGGCAAAGATCTTTTAGAGGATACTTATAAGGATATTTTGGGTTCTTCTAAGTTTACCGGGGCGCAAACTGCGGTTTGTATTGAGGGCAAATCCACTCCACTTGACAAAACGGCTGCCATTTACGCGTACATTGGTAAAAACTATCAGGTAAGTGACTTTGACTATTTCTGGAAAAGCCAGACAATGGATCATCTTACGAAGGATCGAAAAGGCACACCTACTGACCTTAACTTGCTTTTCATCAACATGTTGCATCGTGCAAACGTAAATGCTTATCCAGTGTTGATTAGTACTCAAGAGCACGGCAAAGCACTTTCTTTTCGAATATCAGCCCAAGAGTTTAACCGGGTGATTTCAGCCGTTGTACTTGAAGATAGTACCATCACCTTGATTGATGCTTCTGGATGGCCTAATCCTTTAGGGTTATTGCCAGAAGCAGCAGTAAATGATAAAGGCTTGCTTCTGAACGAAAAAGAAGGCATTAAATGGATTCCGCTCCAAAACAAAATCGCAGATCGATCTGCCTTAATGGCTGAATTTTCAATAGATGCGGATGGTAATGTTACGGGTAAAGCCACTTTTTCTGAAACAGGTCATAGCGCTGTCTCGGCAAGAAAACTGATCCAAAGCAAGGATATCCAGACTTATGTAACGGAACATTATAAAAATCTTGTTGATGGAGGGCTTATGTCCAATTTGAAAGTTGAAGAAGATTTGGATTGGAACACGCCTACTTTGAAAGGCTCTTTTGAACTCCTTTCACCATCCTTTACGAGCATAGCAGGGAACAAAATTTATCTAAACCCCATGCTAAAACTAGGCCTAAAGGAGACTCCATTTAAGAACCCTGAGCGAAAATTTGGGATCGATTTTGGTTCGCCTTCGAATATGAGTTACGTTTTTTCGTTCAATATTCCACCTGGATACAAGGTAGAGGAAGCACCCAAATCGACTAAATTGACTATGGCAGAAAATGCCCTCACCTTTGATTATATTGTGGATAAGAGTAAACCAGAACTCGTCAAGATTGTCGTTAAAATAAACATTAAGACGCCCTTTATCCCCGTTGAGCAATTTGCAGATTTGCAACAATTCTACTCGACCATGGTAGCTAAAATGGCCGAGCAAATCGTGTTGACCAAATAACCTTTCCAATGAAACACCGCTTTATTTTACTGTTGGTCTACTCCAGCTTTTATACCCTTTCTGCACAGACAAAATATGGAGTATCTTCTATCCCTCCAAATTTGGTGAAATATGCTACCGTTGTAGTTCGAGATTATGAACTCAAATTTGAAGTGTTGAACAAGGCTGAGGCCATCGAGACAGAACATAAGGTGCTCACCTTACTTAATGATGGAGCAGCGGATGAAATTGACCAGGTTTTTTGGTACGATCAGATCCAAATAATCGAATCCATTGAAGGTGCAGTTTATGATGCTTCCGGAAAATTAGTCCGAAGGCTTAAAAAAAAAGATATTGAGGATCAAAAAGCTTTTGAACAACAATTTGTGGACGATAGCAGGGCCAAAATTCTTAAATTCCCAAGACTTAGCTTTCCATACACCATTGAGTACACGGTAGTTACAAAGCATAAAGGCTTGATGTTTTACCCGATTTTTGAGCCTCAGGAAGCTCCATGGCAGTCGGTAGAATCGGCCAAATTTCAAATTTTTGCCCCTGAAAGCTTAAAAGTGCGGGTAAAAGAAATCAATATGCTTCCGGAACAGCTTGTTGGCGCCATGCATTGGGAATTTCGCAATTTACCTGCATTCAAACCTGAACCATTTTTGCCGCTCGGGTACTCAGAATTGCCCAGAATAGTCAGCGCACCCACTCTTTTTAGCATTGAAGGCTACGATGGAGACATGACAACCTGGGAATCATACGGCAAATTCATCAATACCCTAAACGCTGGAAAAGTCAATTTGACCCCTGAAACAGAAGCTAAACTTCGTGATTTAACGGCAAATTGCCCAGATCAGCTGTGCAAAGCCCACCGGGTCTATGAGCTTTTGCAAAACAGCACACGATACTATTTTGTGGGCCTTGGAATTGGGGGTTGGCAACCGATGCCTGCTGGTGATGTGGACAAGTTTAAGTACAGCGATTGCAAGGGGCTAAGCAATTATGCCCTAGCCATGTTAAAAGCTGTCGGTGTTCCGGCCCACTACGCCCTCATACGGGCAGGAGCAGACGAAGTAAATGCCCAAATGGATGATTTTCCAAATCCCTTTTTTAACCATGCTACACTTTGCATCCCAATGGTCGATGAGATGATTTGGTTGGAATGCACTAGCCAAAAGCAAAGCTTCGGATTCTTGAGTGACTTTACAGATGACCGTCCAGCATTGCTAATTACTCCAGATGGCGGAAAAATAGTGTATACGCCCAAGTATGACTATTTAATCAACACCAGCCGGAGTGTAACAACCGTAGAACTCAATGCGGATGGAAGTGCAAAGTTTCAGTCCAACGATACATTTCGTGGGATCGAACAGGATATTCCCGCGCAATTATCCGATTTGCCTGACGGAACGCGAAAAACGTATCTATATAAGGTGTTAAATATTAGCGATTTTGAGATTACGGCCCTAGCCTATGAAAGAAAAAAAGACCTTATTCCGGAAGTGGAGCAAAAGATCTCGCTCAACATTCCACAACTAGCCTCAGTGAGTGGCAAAAGGCTTTTTTTGCCCCTTACATTTATGGCTGAAATCAGAGAGCTTCCAATGGTGCAACAACCCAGGCAAAACCCAGTTCAGGCGCATTCACGGGGTATGACTGAAGAAGACTCCATAGAGATTTCCATCCCAGCGGGTTTTACCCTCGAAAACACGCTGCCTTCCGTTTCAATTAATTCGGTTTTTGGCCACTACGACTTGACTTTACAACAAGCTGGAAGCCAAATTACGGTTTATCGAAAATTGGTTTTGAACAACGACATACAGCCAAAAGAAAAGTTTGACGAGCTGCTTTCCTTTCTGAAAAAGGTATCAAAAGCTGATCAAACGATGGTGGTTTTAGTCAAGTAGGACGAAATTTATTTCGTCCACAATTAAATGCCCAGGCGAAATTTATTTCGCTCCTATTTTTATTCGTACGCGAAATGAATTTCGCGTTACAACCTGGCGCCGAACTTTTGCGTCCTGTGAGGCAGCGTTCGGATCGGCTTCTCCGTTAAATGGAAAACCGCGTACCGAACGAGCAATTGCTCACCCTTCAACGAGAATCAACACCATGGAGATTGCCCTAAATTTGGAACGTGCAGAACGCGACTTCGTAGAAGCCCTAACCCGTCAGGAGCGCTGGGCGCAACAACAAGTGTATGAAGAACATTATGGCCGCATGATGGGTATATGTCTGCGCTATGCTGGTTCGCGAGATGAAGCCCTTGACCTCCTGCATGAGGCCTTTATTAAAGTGTTTCAAAACATTAGTCGATACAAAGCAGGCACCGCATTAGGGGCATGGATACGGACAATCGTGGTAAATACCTGTATTGACTATTATCGCCGCAATGCACGTCGTCGAACTGAAGATTTAGACTGCATTCAAACCATTTCAACCGATGATCCGGATGTCTTGAGCAACCTCACAGAACGTGAAATTCTGGATGCGGTTCAGCAACTTTCTCCTGCATATCGAGCCGTCTTCAATTTGTACGTCGTGGAAGGATTCTCCCACAAAGAAATTGGCGAGGCACTAGGCATTACAGAGAGCACCTCACGCAGTAATCTGGTAAAATCTCGCCTTAAACTTCAAGAAATCTTTGCAAGCAGACGGATGGAATTTGATTTTAAGTAAGGCCCAATCCTGTCTGCCAGAACCCAAAAGGCCAAATCATTCTAAGTAAAGTAATTTTACAATGCCAAATTATTTGGCGTTATTCAATAAAAAATGGACTTGCAGAAATTCGACTCGACCCTTAAATCGGCATTAGAGAACCTAGAAGTGCCATTCGACCCGAATACTTGGGCAGCGCTCGAAAATCGCCTCGACGCTTTACCTGGTCCTGATGCGCTGGATAAAGCCTTGCGCCCTGCTTTGGAACGGATTGGAACTGCTTATGATGCGGGTTCCTGGTCAGTGCTTTCAAGCCGTATGGATGGGATTGCCCGTGTTCGTCGAATGCGCATGATAAAATTGGCTGAAGCTGCAATTTTCCTATTGCTTTTGCTGAATTTAAAAGGCTTCTTTGGCGTTGTAGAATCGGTCACAAAACCTGTCCCCGTAAGGAAAGAAGTGCCCGGCCCAATGGCCAATACCCACAGCTCAAAAGCAAAAAAAACAAACCCTACTTCAGCCATTTCTGATTCGAGTACTAGTGCAGTGAACAACCAAAGTGTTGCCAGTCAAGTATTTGCATTTGTAAAAAACCTTACGGCTTCCCTGATTCCAGCACTTGAAAATAGTGATACAAATACTCCGGCTAATACACCCCAGCCCATCGCGGCCAACCCATCTGTACTTGATCCAGCACATTTTTACAGCCATTCTGGTTTGGTAAAATTTCCAGTTGGTCCGGTATTGCCAGCACGCCCAACCCAACAAGTGCTCTTTGCAAGCAATCAGATATCAATTCCAGGTATCGAAATTCCGAAACATGTTAAAAATAGTCCTTTTTACGCAGCATCCTACGGTTCCTTTGATAAAAACTACTATCAAGAAAGCAGCTATTCGAACCAAAAATCCGGACATGGTGGCGGATTGGCCATTGGTTATCGGAAAGGAAAGTGGGGTGTTGAAACAGGGATTGCCTACGCAAGGAAAAGCTACCAACCCAAAAGGGTGAATGAGGAGTATCAAAATGATCCGTTCAACGGAATTGCCTTTTTTTATACCACTGATGTAAATGCTGAGGTGTTTTCAGTGCCTGTAAAAGCTACCCGTCAAATTGCTAAGGTTGGTAAAACGACGGCACATGCGGTGGCTGGTTTAACCGCTCATTTTGCAGCCAACAAGCGTTATGGATACAAAACGGTGCATTACCCTCCTCCGATGCCACTTGGACCTGATCCAGGCTCCTCCATCGCAGCTTTCCCAGACGGTAAGGGTGTCTTTGAAAACGGAGGACTAACACACAATGCTTATGCAACTGCAGATCTAGGGCTTAGAGTGGAACAACCATTGGGTAAACGTTACATCGCTTTTGTGGAACCCATTTATCGACAATCCTTAGGCGGCGGTGTGGGTCCAAAAGCATCACGTCTCAGTACATTTTCGTTTCAAGCTGGCGTAATGGCAAGCCTCTAAGCCTGCAAGGCAGTCAGTTTTGAGTAGTGTGTTTCAATTGCAAGGCATCCATAGAAGAGGTTTAATTTTAAACTTGCTACTTGCCACTTTCAACTACTAAATTTTCTGGTCAATTAGCCTACCTTTGCCGGCCTTTTGGCGAACATTGACCATGAATAAACTCTTTTTACCTGCACTTTTTAAGACTTCTGCAGGTGTCCTTGCACTCCTTTGCTGCGCCTGCTTTTGGCATTGCAGTAAGAAAGAAGGCGGAAAAAAGGAAGACAAACTACTGGCAAAAGTATACGATCGCAGCCTTTATCTTTCTGAATTAGAAGGTGTTGTGTCAGAAGGTACAGCACCTACTGACAGTGCACTTTTAGTCTCGGCCTACGTACAACGCTGGCTGCGAGAGCAGCTGATGATGTATGAAGCGGAGCGAAATATTTCAAAAGATCTTGATATTGATGAGCTGGTTAGGAGCTACCGAGCCAGCTTGATTCGGTTTAATTTCGAGGAACGACTCATCGCGGAAAAGCTTGATAGTACCGTAACAGAAGCTGAATTGAGGGCTTATTACGAAAATAATATAGATCAATTCCAACTCGAAAGTACCATCTTAAAGTGTAAATTACTTAAACTCTCCTTAGAGGCTCCGCAAAACGAAATCAACAAACTTTGGAATAGCCGCAATACTGCCGACGAGGCCAAGCTCCATGCATTAGCAAAGCAGTGGGCCACACTGGCTTTGCTCGATCAGGATAAATGGTACACCTTACAAGAGGTTGCGACGCTTTTGCCAAAAGGAACCTTAACTTCAGATAATGTTGGCTCACGCCGTGATGGCTCCTTGTCAGACGGGGATTTTCGATATTATTACCGAGTTATAGAAGCGGTGCAGGGCAAAACAACAGCACCATTCGACTACGCTAAAGATCAAACTCAAAAAATTATCCTCCACAAGCGTAAACAAGAACTTTTGGAACGCTGGAAAGAGGACTTGTACCAGAAAGAAATGCGACGCGAAAATATCAAGATTGAGCAGTGATCAGCCGTTGGGTTTTTGTGCGGTGAATTTATTTCCTTCCGATCTCAAAGCCAACCTTCCAAAGCCAAAAATCCAAAGTCCAGCATGCAACAAAGATTTTCAATGAAAAATATCATACGATTCCTTACTTTATTCCTTTTTCCATTGGGCTTATTGGCTCAAAATGACAAAGCGGTTATAGATCGCGTAGTAGCTACTGTAGGTGGAGAAATCATCTTGCTGAGCGAGGTGCAGGAACAATACAGTTTTGCAAAAAAAGACCAGCCAGATCTACCAAAAGAGTACCAATGTGTGGTGCTTCAAAACCTGATCGTTCAAAAACTGCTGGTAAACCAGGCGAAACTGGATTCGGTAGATGTGAAAGACGAGGAGGTAGGAGCGCAAATTGATTCCAGGATTGAGCGGCTTCGAGCTTATTTCAATCAAGACGACAAGGCGATCGAAGAATTTTATGGCCAAAGCGTAGACCAGATGAAATCGCAACTGAGTTCGGATATGCGCAACCAGCTTTTGGCTGAACGAATGCAAGGAACCGTGACCGAAAAAGCAACCATCACGCCAATTGAGGTACAGCGCTTTTTTGAGAATATCCCAAAAGACTCCCTGCCCTATTTCAATGCTGAAGTAGAAATTAGAGAAATAATATACAAGCCTAAAGTAAACTCGTACGAGTATAGTAGGGCTAGCCAGCGCATCGAAGATTTGCGCAAGCGTATTGGTGAGCAGGGGGATGATTTTGCGGAGCTTGCCAAAAAATTCAGCGATGACCTTGGTAGTGGGGCACAAGGCGGTGATTTAGGATTCCAAAAACGAGGCACTTTCGTGCCAGCGTTTGAGGCAATGGCTTATAAGCTGGAGCCCAAGCAGTTAAGCCCTATTGTCGAGACGGAGTTTGGCTTCCACCTGATACAGCTTCTAGAACGTCGAGGCAACCTCATTCACTGTCGTCATATCCTCATAAAGCCAGAAATAACCGAAGCAGATATGGATCTGGCGAAGGCTAAACTTGATTCTGTGCGTCAGATGCTGCAAGACAGCACTATTACTTTTACTGAAGCGGTGAAACGATACGGCGACAAAAATCAACAGAGTTATAACAATGACGGACGAGTGGCAAACCCGCGAACAGGCACTTCCTACTTTGAGGTAGCTGACTTGGAAACGAGTATATTTTTTGCCATTGACGGGATCAAAGAAGGCGATATAGCAGAACCATTTCGATTCAAAAGCCCAGACGGAAGTGAACAATTTCGTTTGATGCAACTGGTAAGCCGCTCCAAGCCCCACAAAGCGGATTTGAAACTTGATTACGGCAAAATCCAAATAGCTGCCCTTGAACAGAAAAAGGGCGAATACACCGAAAAATGGGTGCTTGAAAAATTAAACACTACTTATCTCGGCATTAGCGATATGTTCTCCAAGTGTGACAACCTTCAGGAAATGATTGGAATTTCGGCTGCCAGGAGACAGTGATATTTTGGTTATTTGGGGATTTGGTTATTTGTTGTGCTAAAGCGTGGTATTCAACCATCTAACTGAAAAACTCGACTACCAGGCTTAAGTGCAACAAATAACCAAATCCCCAAACCCCCAAACCCCCAAATACCCACATCCACAATTCCACAAATAACCACTTACGTTTGCTTTTAGGCGTAAAACACCTTGCGCTACATATATTCGACCATGAAATTTTTGCACAAAATAAAACCCCTTTCGCGCGCTATTCTGTTTGGAATGGCAGTCTTGGCCTCGATTTCTGTTTCGGCCCAAACGCTCGACACACTCTTACCATCGCTCGATTATGCGCAGCAAAAGGAGTACGAAATTGGCGGAGTGCGCGTCACCGGCATTCAATTTGCCGACGCGAATACAGTTATTTCGCTCTCGGGTCTTCGTGTGGGTAACAAAGTGCGGGTACCTGGCACAGACTTCAGCAATGCAGTCCGAACCCTTTGGAACCTGAAACTTTTCACTGATGTGCGGATTAATCAGGAACGAACAGTAGGCGACAGGATCTTCCTGGAAATTGAAGTGAAAGAATTGGCACGGTACACCCGCCACTCCTTTGTAGGCGTGAAAAAAAGCAAGCATGATGATCTGAATGGTATCATCAACAAATTTATCCAGAAAGGTGCCATTCTAACAGACAATGTGAAGGCAACGCTGGTTCATGAGCTAGAGGAATCTTATGTGGAAAAGGGCTACTTGGGTGCCCGGGTGAAAATCAATTCCTTTCCAGATGAACGGGCAACCAATGCTACTAAACTAGAATTTGTCATAACACCAGGCAAAAAAGTGAAAATCCGAGACATTCGGTTTGTAGGTAATTACCATGTCAAGGCAAGGATTTTGCGCAAAAAAATGAAGGAAACCCACAGAAAACAAAAAATCTTCAAAAAGTCCAAGTTTGTGCGAGAACTTTATGAGGAAGATAAACGCAAAATCGAGGGATATTACAATAATATCGGCTATCGCGATGCAAGGGTGGCAAAAGATAGCATTTGGCGCACTAAAAAGGGGCAATTGATGATCCAGATGGACATTGAAGAAGGCAACCGATACTATTTCCGCAACCTCCGCTGGAAAGGCAATACACTTTACGAAACTAAATACCTGGATCAAGTACTTGGCATCAAAAAAGGGGATGTTTTCAATCAGGCCTTGCTTGACACCCGGCTTTCTTTCAGTCAGGATGGCCGTGATATTTCTTCGCTCTACCTCGATAATGGCTACCTGTTTTTTCGGGTTGAACCCGTGGAAACATCCATCGAAAATGATTCAATTGACCTAGAACTCCGCATTTATGAAGGCCCACAGGCCACCATAGACCGGGTAATCATCAAGGGCAATGACCGCACCAATGAACACATCATTCGCCGCGAACTTTTCACACGCCCTGGCGATAAATTCAGCCGTCAAGACATCATTCGTTCGCAGCGCGAAATTGTCAACCTTGGCTATTTCAATCCCGAGGCACTCGGCATCAACACACCAGTGAATCCTGATCGTGGTACAGTGGATATTGAATACACGGTGGAAGAAAAGCCCTCCGACCAACTCGAGCTTTCGGCTGGTTATCAGCCCGCTACTGCATTTAGCAGAGGCGGAGTGATCGGGACATTGGGGGTAACTTTCAACAACTTTTCCATCCGAAACATTAAAAACAAGCAGGCTTGGAATCCACTTCCACAAGGCGATGGACAGCGTTTCAGTCTTCGTGGACAAACGGCTGGCGAGCGTTTTCAATCGTACAATATTTCGTTCACAGAACCCTGGATGGGCGGCAAAAAGCCTAATTCATTGACGGTTGCGGGTTTTTACAATCGTTTTGCATCTGGATTTTCGGGCTCCTCAAGTTTTCAGAAACTTGAAATATTGCAGGGGACACTGGGTTTTGGTACACGCTTAAAATTTCCTGACGATAACTTTATTTTCCGCGCAGATGCCGACATTCAAACCCTGAAACTCAGCAACGCGATTTCCTATGGTTTTCGGGATGATCTGGGCCGTGCGGTTACAGATGGTATTGTACACAATTATAGCCTTGGTCTCACCCTGGCGCGTAACAGTATAAACGACCCCATTTTCCCGAAGCAAGGCTCGCTCATTTCTGTGAAATTGAATGCTACACCACCTTATTCGTTGTTTAAAAAAGCAAGTTTCTATGAAAATGCTACTGTTAACGATATTTATAAATATGCTGAATACCTCAAATGGCGTATAGATGCGGATTGGTACACCACACTGGTGGGTAAGCTGGTACTAAAAGCCCAAGCCAAAATTGGAATTTTGAACCGATGGAGCGACAAGACTAGTCTTAGTCCATTCGAACGTTTCGAGCTGGGTGGTGACGGTTTGAACAACCAGAACTTCGGCCTCAACGCCCGCGACATCATCAGTTTGCGGGGCTACAACACCAGCGATATTATGGCGCGTTATCCCGGTGGCGCAGGCGTGTTCAACAAATACACGATAGAACTCCGATACCCCATATCGCTCAATCCGCAAAGCACGATTTTCGTTACTGCATTTGCTCAAGGCGGAAATGCATGGGGCCGGGTAAAGGATTTTAACCCTTTCGATATCAAACGTTCTGTGGGCATGGGACTTCGAGTTTTCCTACCGATGTTTGGTACCCTTGGCTTTGACTATGGTATTGGTATCGACAAGCCAGAATTCTATCCGAGCCGCAAAATCAGCGACTATGCTCGATTCAACATCATTCTGGGCTTTGAGCCGGACTAAATCTGGGTTTAATTGGTTATTTGTTTATTTGGGGATTTGGTTATTGGGGGTGCCAGCGCTTGGTGTTTGCAGGCTTTTTGACTACAGAAACTAATACCAAGTGCCGGCAACCCAAATCCCTAAATCCCCAATTAATCAAAATTCAACCCGCCAACTGAAATTCGGGATGGTACCCAGCTGAAACTTGTTTTCAATCTGCTGCGTATAAGGGTCGAAAAAATGGTAAGCCAGGTTCTGTTTCCCGGTCAAATTCTGGATATCAAGCGCAAAAGTGCTATTGCGACGATTGCCAAGATTTTTGCGCCAATAGACGCGAAGATCAATGCGGAAATAGTCAGGGTATTGTTTGGAATACCCGATGCGCTCATCTATGACCGTCGTATTGGCAAGAATGGAGGCACTTTTATCGATATCCGCCTCCCGGATTCCACCTGTCCAAACTACTCGGGCATTTAGGCCAATAGTCCGTTCTTTACCGGGGCGTTTTTCTCGTTGCCATTCTTTTCCAAAAGTGAGATTGCTGAGATGCCCGATATTCCATCGAGTGGGAAGCCAATCGGCTTTTGATGGGCTGCTTGTTTGTGAAAACTTTGAATCAAAAAAACTAGCGTTGGCCAGCAAAAACCAGCCCTTCTCAAGGGTACGCTCCACCGTGGCCTCTACTCCCCGGTTGAAACCTCTTGCGATATTGTATGATGAAAAATCGTTCCCTAAATTAAATTCACTGTCATTCAACAGCGCAAAATTTTCATTGATAAAATACGGCGTATTATCCATCCATTGCCGGTAAACAGCGGCCTTCAACTGCCAAAAAGGCGCAAAATTAAAGGAATAACCCAGCTCTACTTTTTGTGATCGAAGCAATCCTCCTCGATATCTACTGAGGAGCCATGGGGATGGAACCTGAGTGTACACCCCAGCGGCAAACGAAACCCGATGCTTTTCAGCTAATTTTCGGGAAAAGACAAAACGGGGTTCTAATGAAAAGGTGGATTCTACATAAGGATCACTCCTGCTATCAAAAATCACTGTATGCAGTCCAAGCGAAGTGGTATTTTTTTGATTGCGGCTGTTCCATGAAAGCTGGGTCCAAGGTTGAGCCAAAAAATAGTCGTGAAGGGCAGGCTCTTGCGGAAGGTTATTAACGCCAGCATCACCCCGGTACTTTTGAAGCGTTCCAAAAACACCACTCATTAGCCGATAATTGCGCCCCAAACGTTGTGAGTAGGTGATGGAGCCAGACTGCTTTGACTCCGTAATTTTGTCAAAACTATTTCTTGAGTCAAGGCTACTCGTCCTGGAATATCGTTCATTGGTTTGGCCTGAATACGCTAAGGCAGTTTTTATCCATGCATTTTTCCCCAAGGGAAACCAATTTGACGCGCCCAAAACGCCAGTCTTAGACTCAAAATCAATATCAAAGAAATCTTTGTAGTACTTGATCTCAGCCGTGTCTGTCTTGTGCTTGAAAATATTCTCACTCAAGCCTCCCAGTCCAAATACCGACCAGCGCCCGCCCCGTTTCCCTTCAAAATTTAGATTGAACGACAGGTCCTGAAAATTGATTTGTTCATCGCCAAACGACACGCCCAACTGCCCCAACAAGCCCACGGTGGAGTAACGGTAATTGACGAGATAGGCGTTTTTTCCCTTGCTCCAAATAGGCCCCTCTGCTGCCAGATCCAACCCCACTAGCCCGGCTTGGGCCGTAAACTCATGCTGGCGATTGTTGCCACGCCGCAAATTCATATCCATAATGCCGCCCATTGCATCGCCATATCCAGCGGGCATAGGGCCTGTGAGCAGCGAAGAATTGTCCAGCAATTGGGCCGAAAACATCAGAATTCCCCCGCTGGCAGCAGCAGGTCGGTCGCTAAAAGTGCCAGCATTGGGCAAGTGATTGGGGTTTACAATATCTACGCCTTCGAGTCGCCACCGCACAGAACTCGGGCTGTTGCCGCGTATGCTGAGGCTATTCGTGCCATCGTCTGTTTGTGCTACACCTGGGTGAGCAGTCGCGAGTCGAGCCGGGTCAAAAAACATGGCTGGGAAACGCAGGGTTTGATCGCGCGTGAGCGGAATTTCACCGAGCGGGAGTAAAGCGCGTCGACCTGTTTGTATGGCCGAAATGGTGATCTCGGCCAGTTGGGCGGTCGAGCGTCGCAAAGCAATATCCAATACCTGCTCCTTTCCAGCGCTCACGTTTACTTCTGCAATGGTCTGTTTTTCAAAACCTTGTGCGGATATTTCTACGGAATAATACCCTGCACGGATTTTTTCAAACAGAAATTCACCAGTTGGGCTGCTTGCCAAAGATAGGGGTAATGACTCGCCTCGGCTGTAGCGTAACGCAAGGGTAGCTCCCGTCACAGCATCGCCATTATCAGCGTCACGGACGGTGCCACGAAGCGTTTGAGCCTGGGAAATTATGGATAGAATGAACGAAAAGGTGAGCGTGAGTATTTGTATTGCTATCTTCATGGCTATAATTTTGGGGTAAAAGTAACCTTGTTACAGCACCTTACCGATTAAGGAATGCGGTTACATAAAAATTCTCCTCCACTTGAAAATCATCCTTATCGGGCAACGCACATCGCGTAATTTTCCACTTCGTGGTAGGATAAATGAACTCGTATTTTCCAGGTGATAAGGTCACTTTTACGGGCATATCAAAGCCTTCTATACAATTGGCCCAACGGAACTGCAGCTTGCGGCCCTTAATTTGATATTCCAAAACCGGGACCTCCGTGTTGCGCAAATACTGGTTAAATACTTGCTCCAATTTTTTACCCGAAAGTCGGATAATATAGGCTTCTATCTGTGAACCGAACACCGTTTGGTGGTAAAAATCGCGGTTCAGTCCACGCAAAATAGAACGCCATTTTTCGTCATCGGCCACAATTTGGCGGATCGTATGTAGCATGTTTGCACCTTTTGCGTACATATCTCCCGAACCTTCTTTATTGACCCCATAAATGCCAATAATTGGGTCCGTGTTGCGAATAGAAGCTCTGTTGCCCCGAATATACGCTGCCCCAGCTTCCTTGCCAAAATGATATTCCGTGTAAAGCCCCTCGCTATAACTGGTAAAACTCTCATGCACCCACATATCAGCAATGTCGCGGTAAGTGATGTTGTTGGCAAACCATTCATGGCCCGATTCGTGGATGATGATGTAATCCCATTTCAAGCCCCACCCTGTGCTCGACAAGTCTAGGCCTTGGTATCCATTCAAATAATTATTGCCATAAGTGACTGAACTTTGGTGTTCCATGCCTAAATAGGGCACTTCCACCAACTTGTAGCCATCTTCATAAAAAGGGTAAGGGCCAAACCAGTGCTCAAAAGCCTGGAGCATCAGTTTTGCTTGTTGAAACTGGACTTTGGCTTTTTCCAAATTTCGAGGCAAAACGTAATAATCTAGGCTTAACCGCCCCTTTTCGCCTTGAAAGGTGTCTGAAAAATGCGTGTAATTGGCGATATTGATATTTATACCGTAGTTGTTGATCGGATTCGCCACAAACCACTCGAAGGTGTGTGTGCCGTCGCCATTTTCGATCACCCGTTTTAGGCGTCCGTTCGAAACGTCCATCAAATCGTTTGGCACGGTGATAGACATTGCCTGGGAATCAGGCTCATCATACCCGTGGTCTTTGCAGGGCCACCAGACACTAGCGCCAATGCCCTGACAGGAGGTGGCGATGAATGGCTGTCCGGCATCGTCCAGTTTCCAGCTAAATCCACCGTCCCAGGGCGCATTTCGCGCCTCAAGCGGAATGCCAGCGTACCAAACGGTGATCGACTGTTGCGACCCTCTGGGCTGTTCCTTTTTCAATTCAATGAAATAGGCATTTCGTCCGATCTTTGAGACATCTAAGGCTTGGCCATCTTGTTCTGCTCGTTCGAGCAGGAGCGGAGCTTGCAAGTCAATTTGCAAAATCTTGCCTGGGTTTAGCACTTTGTAACGGATCTCATTGCTCCCGGAAATGCTTTTTTGTGTCGGATTGACGTTGACTTTCAGGTGGTAAAAAGTCAAATCCCACCAATCTCGCTGGGGCGTAATGCTACCACGGAGGGTATCGTCTTGCGTACACACAGGCGTTTGTGCTGTG
>JBBQLD010000056.1:0-15636 GCA_038327555.1 Chitinophagales bacterium | reverse complement strand
CTCTAAAGGCGAATGACAAAAATATCGGTGATGCCATTGCTAATCTGACTGCCCTAAGTCGGCAACTTAAAGATGCCGGTTTGGATCAGACTTCTAAAAAGGCCAGCAGTGCCATAGATTCTGTAACGCTGTCGCTTCGGGCACTGCGCGGCACCCTTGCAACCACCACTGGTACACTCAGCCGCGTGGATACGCTCGCTCAAAATCTAGTGCGCGGCAAAGGTTTATTGGGTAAAACCCTTACCGATGAAGAACTTTACAACAACCTGGTAAGCAGTACGCACCACCTTCAACTCTTGCTTCAAGACATTCGATTGCAGCCCCAGCGGTACAATACGGTGCGGCTCAAGCTCTTTGGCAAGAACAAATCAAAATACGCTAATCCTTTAGATGATCCTGCATATCAATTGCTTATTGATAGCATGGAACGGGATTACAGTAAGAAATTGAAAAATTGACCCGAAATATTCGCCCACTCTACGACGAACACGGAGCCGAAGGGTACTATCGTGAATTTTCGGATGTATATGAAAATCCACATCTGCCAGAAATTACGGCCCTGTTGGAGCGCAATTTCAAGCGTTTGGACTGTTCTGGAACCGTATTAGATTTCGCTGCGGGTGGTGGAGAAGTTAGCAGTACCCTAAGTAGACTTGGGGCTAAAAACATCGTGGGTTGCGATCCATTTACCCACGCATTATTCGAACGAAAAACGGGTTTGCCCTGTGTCCAACTTTCTTTTATAGATGTAATCCGCGGAGGGCTTTCTGGGCAATACTCCTTGATTGTTAGTTCGTTTGCTATGCATCTTTGTCCACAGAAGGAGCTGTTTCCCCTCACCTGGAACTTGTTGCAAACCGCCCCTTTGCTTATCATTATCACACCGCACAAACGCCCGGAATTAGAAAAACTGCAAGGCATCGAGCTGGTTTGGGAAGATATGGTGGAGACACCGCGTGGGAAAAAGGTGCGCATGAAAGCTTATCAAATCAGGTAGTCTTACTACAGAAGCAACTTTACACTTATGAATAAGCAAATCATACTACTCGCGTTTTTTACGTTTGGCATTGCTTTAATAGAAGCATGTTCTTGTTTTACAACTTGTGGTTGTGGAGGCGGCAATTCTGATACACTTGATTTCTTTGACTTTAAAAAATTGTCAGTGGAACGCAAGCAAGAGATGGGGACAGAGACGCTGCGATTTATGCTCAAGCCAGACAGTGTTCAATTTCTGGCTATGGAGCTGGCGCGGCCACATTGGAATGGGCTGGTGAGTGCTGCTTATGGTTGTTCTCCGGAAGATCCAGGTTCGGCAGGCTTAAAATTTCCGATAACAAAAATCAACATTACGGCCGACCAGCCTTTTAACGACACTTTGCCTGCCGGAACTTCGCTCAACGCGCTTTTTCGAATGGCGAATGAACTAACTTTTGATCAAATAGAATCAGCGTTCCTGCCCTCGCAATTGGCGCAATTGGATGCTTTGGCCACTTTTCCACCCTTCAGCTCAGGTCCAAGCTGGTTCTTTTTAGTCACCGAGGCTCGTCCTGATGCTGCTACAAATATGACACCTTACAAGTTTACGGTAACCCTTAGCAAAAATGATAGCACGGAAACTTCGGTTACTTCGGCGGAGGTTTTCTTTTAAATAATGCGAATCCTGAGCATTGAGTGCCTGTTTTTGATTTGTTTCAACGCATTATTCGCATTGATGACAAGTTAAAGTTAAATAGTTGCTACACAAAAAAATCTCTGAACAAACCCAAATGGTTGGTTCAGAGATTTTTTGTAGTTATTTAATCTGAAAAAAGGTAGTATCACGCTGCTTTTCCAAACATACGACCCGCTCCGGGTTGAATGTTAGATTGAGGTCCTGCTAAGGATGCAATCTGATCCGGCGTGACTTGACGATTCATCAAATCATACACTTCCAACGCTTGATCGCGGGTGATCGAAGGGAACTCGTTTAAAAATTCGTTCACACTTACGCCCACCCGAAGGAAGTCGTAAAATGTTTCTACACGCACGCGAGTCCCGCTAAAAACGGGTGCTCCATCTTGGATTTCAGGGTGTACGCTGATTGAGGAGAAAGGGCTCATCCGACACTACTGTTTAAATTGTAAGACTAAAGGCCGGGACTAACAAATACAAGGGATTAAGAGAAACCAAGGATTAAAAACGATTTAGTGGTGCGAAGTTAGAGAATGTTAACAACGATCAAAATTTTGATTGGTATATTTTTTAAAAATTAGTATTTGTCCTGTTAAAGTAGTTTTTCCAAACTAGGGGAAACCCTGAATCAGAGGTGTTTTTCCCCAAATTTGCCTTTTACTAAGGCCGTTACCTGTTTCACTTCCTGCTCTTTGGACTTAGGGTAGATGAGCAACGCATCTGGTGTATCCACAATGATGTAATCGTGCAAGTCTTTTACGACCGCGAGTTTGCCTTCAGGAATGCGCACAAGGGTATTATAGGTGTCTAGCGCGATGACATTGCCTTGAAGTGCATTGCCATTTTCGTCTTTTGGATGTTCCGCATGGAGGCTGGCCCAGGTGCCAAGATCACTCCAGCCAAATTCGGAAGGCAGTGTAAAGACATTGGATGCATGTTCCATGATGGCAAAGTCGACCGAAATATTCGGTGTAGTGGGGTAGGCGATGTCGATAAAAGCCTGTTCTTCAGGCGTATTATACAAATCGCTGCCTTTTTCCAGAATGGAATAGATTTCGGGTGCAAGTGCCTTGTATGCCTTTAGTATGGTCTCCGCGCGCCAAATAAAAATACCAGCGTTCCAGAGGTACTCCCCGGATTCAATATACTGTTCGGCAATGGGCAAGCTGGGCTTCTCTGCAAAACGCAACACTTTTCGGATTCCAGTATCGGCTTCTTCGCCAAATTGGATGTAGCCATAGCCCGTGTCCGGGCGAGCGGGTTGAATGCCTAAGGTAAGCAGGGCATCGTGGGTAGCAGAGAAATTAAGTGCAGTTTGGACTTTTTCGAGGAAAGCTTGTTCCTTCAGTACGATATGATCTGAAGGTGCAATGACGAAATTAGCCTCCGGGTCAAGGGCTTCAAGCTTAAAGGCTGTCCAGGCAACGCAGGGCGCTGTATTGTTGCGGCTAGGTTCGCAGAGGATTTGGTTTGCGGAGATTTCCGGGATTTGATCCAAAACGAGCTCGCGGTAGGCTGCATTCGTGACAATAAAAATGTGGCTGGCCGGACAAATCGGCAAAAAACGCTCGAACGTAAGCCGAAGCAAGCTTTTGCCCACGCCAAGCATATCCAGAAATTGTTTGGGCCGAGCTTCCCGACTGCCAGGCCAAAATCGGCTGCCTACTCCACCGGCCATAATGGCTACGTAAGTGTGATTCATTTTTTTTAACTATGAACTATGAACTATGAATTTTTGGGCTACAATTTGGCTTTTACTTCTTGGTACACGGCGCGAATACCGGCCTCTAGTCTTATCTGGGCCTTCCAGCCTAAGGTATGTAATTTATGGACATCCATGAGTTTACGTGGTGTTCCATCGGGCTTGCTGAGGTCGTGCCGGATCTCCCCTTCATAGCCCACAATGCGTTGTACCATTTGAGCAAGTTCTACAATGGTCAGGTCTTCGCCAGTGCCGATATTCACAAACCCTGGTTCATTGTAGTGTTGCATCAGGTAAAAACAAGCATCAGCAAGATCGTCCACATGAAGGAATTCGCGGAGTGGTGTGCCAGTGCCCCAAAGGGTTACGAAAGGCGCATTCTCGACTTTTGCGGTATGGAATTTTCGCAATAAAGCAGGCAATACGTGGCTGTTCTCCGGGTGGTAATTATCGTTCGGGCCGTAAAGGTTGGTAGGCATTACACTCACAAAATTACAGCCATACTGTGCCCGATAAGCATCGCAAAGTTTGATCCCTGCTATTTTAGCAATGGCGTAGGGTTCGTTGGTAGGCTCCAAAAGCCCTGTCAACAGGGCTTCTTCTTTTAAAGGTTGTGGCGCTAGTTTTGGGTAAATACAGGAAGACCCCAGAAACATCAATTTTTCCACCCCATTGCGGTAAGCTGATTCGATAACATTGGCTTGAATCATCAGGTTATCGTACAAAAATTCAGCGCGATAGGTATTGTTGGCGAGAATGCCCCCCACTTTGGCTGCTGCGAGAAAGACATGAGTCGGTTTTTGTCGGCGAAAAAACTCGCTGACTTCCAATTGATTGCGCAAGTCAAGTGCTCGCGAATCCGCCAGGGCAAAGTTGCTGAAGCCTTCCGCCTGGAGTTTTCTCAGAATGGCAGAACCCACCATTCCTCGATGGCCGGCTATGTAAATTTTGTCAGTTACGTTCATAGAAAACCGCTTATTCAAACTGATTGCGAATCTCAAATCCGCCCTGTTTTAAATATTCCTCTTTTTGAAAAAGCAACAAGTCGCTCGCTACCATTTCTGACACTAATTCCGGCAAAGTCCGTTTTGCAACCCAGCCCAATTTCTCTTTCGCTTTAGTTGGATCACCCACAAGCAAGTCTACTTCAGCTGGCCGATAATAGCGGGGGTCAATGGAAATGACTTCCTGTCCGGGCTTCAAATTCGGGCTGGTCGAACTAGCTACAACCCCCTTTTCTTCAGCATTGCTGCCGCTAAAATTTAGTTCAACGCCTACTTCCCGGAAAGCCATTCGGCAAAAATCGCGCACGGTAGTGGTCGTTCCAGTTGCAATGACAAAGTCATCAGCTTCCGATTGTTGCATCATGAGCCACATGGCCTCTACGTAGTCTTTGGCATGCCCCCAGTCTCGCTTCGCATCAAGATTTCCCAGAAAAAGCTTGTCCTGGAGTCCTAGAGAGATTTTTGCTGCGGCGCGTGTAATTTTTCGGGTAACAAAAGTCTCCCCGCGCGTTGGGCTTTCATGGTTGAAGAGGATCCCATTGCAGGCAAACATCTTATAACTCTCCCGATAGTTCACCGTGATCCAGTACGCGTAAAGTTTTGCCACGCCATAAGGAGAGCGGGGGTAAAACGGGGTGCTTTCACGTTGGGGCGTTTCTTGCACAAGCCCGTAAAGTTCTGAGGTGCTGGCCTGATAAAACTTAGTTTTAGTGGTCAAATCCAACAATCGAATGGCTTCTAAAAGTCGCAATGCACCCACAGCATCGGCATTGGCGGTGTATTCCGGGGTTTCAAAACTTACTTGTACATGGCTTTGCGCACCAAGGTTATACACTTCGTCAGGTTGTACCTGTTGCATGATGCGGATCAGGTTGGTCGAGTCCGTAAGATCGCCGTAGTGCAAAATAAAGCGTTGGTTGTCCACGTGAGGATCCTGATACAGGTGATCCACACGCTCCGTATTAAAGAGCGAAGAGCGGCGTTTAACGCCATGGACTTCGTAGCCTTTTTTTAACAAAAGCTCGGCCAAGTATGCACCGTCTTGGCCGGTGATGCCAGTAATAAGGGCTTTTTTCATAGATAAGTGGCAAACGGGTTAGTCCGCAGTAATGGAAGACACAAAGGTCAGGTTTTGTTTTGGAATGCCGATTGGGGATTGAGGGAATAGTTGATTTTAGTCGGCTGAAACACCATGCGGTCGTACACCCTTCGTTATGGCCAAGGGAAATTATATAGAATTACATACGCCATTAAGCAGGTCAAATCGTTCTCCACTTTCAGGGCAAACCGCATGTCCATCCTTAAAATGCAAACGATGCCCCAAGCGACTCACCCAACCTATCTGTTTGGCCGGAACGCCTGCTACCAGCGCAAAATCGGGTACATGCTTCGTGACAACAGCACCTGCTCCGATCATACAAAACGCCCCCAGTGTCACGCCACAAATCACCGTCGCGTTTGCACCGATACTCGCACCTTTTTTGACCAGCGTAGGGCGAAACTCATTTTTGCGTTCTATGAAACTTCGAGGATTGATCACATTGGTAAATACCATACTAGGCCCTAAAAACACCTCGTCTTCACAGATTACACCATTGTATAGGGAAACGTTATTTTGCACTTTCACACCATTGCCAAGAATGACCCCATCTGCCACAAAGACATTTTGCCCCAAAATGCAGTTTTCGCCTATCACAGCGCAAGAAGAGACATGGCAAAAATGCCAGATGCGGCAACCTTCGCCGATCCGGGCTTCTGGATCAATGATCGCTGTCGGGTGGGAAAAGTAGGACATCATTGATTTAAGTGCCCACGCTGGAGTGGATGTTTACTGCATGGAAGACTGGCCATCGGATGATAATGCGCTGTAAGTCCTGTGGGGACAATGGTTCGAATAGTATGCGCTAGTTCAATGGCCGGCAAAATCGTTTCTACACCAAAGCCATTGCCTGCAAAGATCTCTTCGTAACTTCGGGTGTGCAGGTCAGTAAAACCTTCACTGAATTCCACTTCTTCTCCATCGACTGCGATAGAGCGATATGTGCGTTTGTCCTGTGCTTTGGCTTGAGCAGGCAGCGTATCGGCATTGATGCTCATAAACCATCGAACTTGGGCTTTTCCCAACCGCAGAAATCCAGCTGCACGGTCGTGGGTATGCAGCTGTACGATGGTTTCCTTTACTGGACCAAAGATCCAAATCAGCATATCAAAAAAGTGGATGCCGATGTTGGTGGCGATCCCCCCGGATTTGGCCAGGTCACCTTTCCAGCTACTGAAGTACCAATTGCCCCGGGAAGTGATATAACTCAGGTCTACTTTGTGATGGCCGTCAGACTGGTCGATCTTTTCTTTTAGCGCGATCAGTGCGGGATGCAAACGCAATTGCAGGATTGTATTGACTTTTTTGCCAGTTTCAGCTTCGTTTTCTCGAAGGGCTTCGGCATTCCAGGGATTGAGCACAAGGGGCTTTTCGCAGATCACGTTGGCTCCAAGTCGTAATCCAAAACGGATATGGGCATCGTGGAGGTAATTTGGGGAACAAATGCTCAGATAGTCAATGGATTCGCCCCGTCGTTTCAACTTATCCAGATGTCGGTCAAAGCGCTCAAATTCGGTAAAGAAGTCAGCATCCGGGAAATAGCTATCCAGCACCCCTACAGAATCGTTGGGATCATAGGCGGCTAGGAGCCGATTTCCAGTCTCTTTGATGGCTTTTAAGTGTCTTGGGGCGATGTAGCCTGCTGCGCCGATTAGTGCGAAATTGGACATTTTTTACCTTTGATTTTTTTACTCGCCACAAGTTTTTAGTTGAAGATGGACATTGGAGGTTTTTTGACAGGATTTAATAGGGGTGAGCTTTATCAATCAATTAATCCCTATTAATCCCCTGTTAAATCCTGTATATCCTGCAAATCCTGTCAAAAAAACCCCTATTAAACCCTGTCAAAAAAACAAGACGTAAAACCTCATCTCTGCTCAAAAAACGTCTTTACCGCTCCTGTAATCTCCGCCAGAATCTCGTCAGTCATTTCTGAGTGCATCGGCAAGGAAAACACGGAGGCACAAAGGGCTTCGGTCACGGGTAATTTCCCCCCTTTCCAGAAAGGAGTAAAAGCGGGTTGCTCATACAAGGGTACTGGGTAATAGATCATGCATGGGATCCCTTTTTCCAATAAAAAAGCTTTCAACGCATCTCGGGTTTCTACAGCGTTTGTTGTGGTGATCTGTAAGGTATATTGATGAAAAACATGGGTCGAATTTGGTTGCCGGGCAGGAATTTTCAACTGTGGGATCTGTCCAAAAATACGATCATAATAGTCTGCGCCCCGATTCCGGGCAGCATTATATTGATCCAGATGTTTCAATTTGGCATTGAGGATCACAGCCTGCATCGCATCCAGGCGGGAGTTCACCCCGATTTCATCATGATAATACATTTTAGATTGCCCGTGGTTGGCGATCATTCGCGCTTTGGCAGCCAAGGCATCGTCATTGGTCATCATGGCGCCACCGTCTCCGTAACAGCCCAGATTTTTGGATGGGAAAAAAGAGGTGCATCCAAAATGACCGATGGTTCCGGTCTTTTTAGTCCCATCTTCTGCGCTTGGGTAAGTATAATCTGCCCCAATGGCTTGTGCATTGTCCTCGATCACGAATAAATTATGCTTTTTGGCTAAAGCCATGATAGGAGCCATGTCGGCAGATTGCCCGAACAAATGAACCGGGACGATGGCTTTGGTCCGGGAAGTGATTGCGGCTTCAATATGCGCTGCCGTGATATTCATCGTACCGGGGTCTACGTCAGTCATCACAGGCGTAAGCCCCAAAAGGGCAATCACCTCAGCAGTTGCGACATAGGTAAAAGCAGGAACGATCACTTCATCCCCAGGCTTAAGTCCGAGTGCCATCATGGCGATTTGAAGTGCATCGGTCCCGTTGGCGCAAGGAATGACATGTTTTACGCCGAGGTATTGTTCCAGGCCTTCCCGAAAAGCGTTCACTTTAGGTCCTCCGATGAAAATACAGGAATCTAACACTTCCTTCATTTCGCGGTCTATTTCACTTTTGATGTGACCGTATTGGGTTTTGAGGTCAACCATTTGTAGCATATCTATCTTTTTTTGAATGTGGTCAATTTTTTTAATGTGGTCTATGGGTTAAAGTCTCCAATATTCGATTGCTTGGTCTGTATTTTCGTAAAGCCCTTTTAAGTCCATTAAAACTGGATTTTTACCCATGATGGATTTAAAAAATGAACTGTCGAAATTACGGTATTCATCGTGTGCTACGGCCACTATCACGGCATCGTAACCAGTTGAAATTTGGTCACTCAGTTTTAGATTGTATTCATAGGCGACCTCGGTTGCATCGGCGTTTGAATCAACGATTTGAACACGGATAGAAAAATCCTCCAGTTCACGAACCAGGGCAGCGACCTTTGAGTTGCGGATGTCAGAGACGTTCTCTTTGAACGTAATACCGAGTATGAGTACCTTAGCCTGATGGGGGCTTTTGTCGTTTTTAAGGAGTAGTTGCACCATTTTTTTGGCTACCCAGGCTGGCATTCCATCGTTGACCCTCCGTCCGCTCAGAATGACCTGAGGCTCGTAACCCAGTTCAATGGATTTGTGCATCAGGTAATAAGGATCCACTCCGATACAATGGCCTCCTACCAGTCCGGGGTAGAATTTCAGGAAATTCCATTTGGTACCGGCGGCTTTGATCACTTCATGAGTATCGATGCCCATTCGATCGAAGATGATTGCAAGCTCATTCATCAACGAAATATTCAGATCCCGCTGGGTATTCTCGATCACTTTGGCTGCTTCAGCCACTTTTATGCTGCTTGCACGATAAATTCCGGCCTTAATAATGTGTCCGTAAACCTGAGCAATTTCTTCCAGGGCTTCTTGGTCAGAACCACTCACAATTTTCAGAATCTGATTGAGTGGCTTGGTTTTGTCTCCCGGATTAATGCGTTCAGGGGAGTAACCGAGCTTGAAATCCTGCCCAAGACTTAGCCCTGATAATTTTTCCAGAATGGGGAGGCAATCCTCTTCCGTACATCCAGGGTATACCGTGGATTCATACACTACATAATCCCCTTTTTTTAGAATGCTGCCAATTTGGGAGGATGCTTTCTTCAGCGGATTCAGGTTGGGAATCTTGTATTCATCTATGTCGGTCGGGACGGCTACTACAAAAAAATGGGCTTTAGCCAGATCCTCCAAGCGATCAGAAAAAAGAATATCACGACCTGCAAATGCTTTCGGATCCAGTTCCCGACTGGGATCTTCCCCGCGCCGCATCATAGCAATACGCTCAGTATCAATATCGTAGCCAATCACCCGAAAATCCAACGCAAATTCCAAAGCAATAGGCAAACCTACGTATCCGAGGCCAATTACGGCAAGCGTCCTTTCCTTTTTTAAAAGTGATTGATACATAGAAGGATGAAATATTCTGGGGCCAATAGGATAAGATTTCTATAGGTTGATCTTCACCCCAAAATGGTTGCCTTAATTTTAAGGCGTTCCAAATATTCCGCCGCAAAGTTACTCGATACTGGATTGGTTTCACTCACAGATCATGATGTCGACCTAAATAAACCACCCCGATTGTGCGATCCAAGGCTTCCCAAAATTCTGGTGAACCCAGCATACGACTCATGGGTTCTTCCGAATCGTGAATGTTGGAAGCAGACCACCAAGCTACCCCATGGATGTTGTCGTCTTCCATGATATTGTTCAAATGGATATTATCCCGGTGATCTTTAAGGGACAACTGACACTCGATGATCAGCGTTACCGCAAAGAGATCCGGCCCAAGGTATTCGCTGATGAAACGAAGGTCATGGGCTTCAACACTTAAACCAGTCTCTTCCCACACCTCTCGCTCCACCCCACGGAAAATATCAGCATCAGTAGCCTCCAAACGCCCTCCGGGTATGCTCCAGGTGGGTACCCCATGACGGTTTTGCTGTTGTATTAGTAGGATTTCGTCACCCAGCCTGACTAGGCCTGCTACTCTGATTCGGTGTTGCATGGTGTTTTTTTAACTTTGAACTATGAACTATGAACTATGATGTATGAAGTATGAACTATGATGTATGAACTATGAACTATGATGTATGAACTATGAACTATGATGTATGAACTATGAACTATGATGTATGAACTATGATGTATGAACTATGAACTATGATGTATGAACTATGATGTATGAACTATGGTTTAGATGCTTAGGTAGGTGTTTTGGGGCAAAATTGTTGGGTAGATTATCAAGTATATGCCCAAATCAAATTTTTTTCCTAAAAAACTCCAACTGGATTACTTTTGAGCCTGAATCCAAGCTATAGTGTTCACTTTTGCCCAAAGTTCATACATCATAGTTCATACATCATAGTTCCTAGTTCATACATCATAGTTCTTAGTTCATACATCATAGTTCCTAGTTCATAGTTCCTAGTTCAAACATCGTGTCAAAAAAAGATTCCTTCGTCGCAGCCATTCAAGCTGGATATACTTTTTCAGGGGCCAATATCGTGCTAGGTGGTGCGATGTTGGATGCTGAAGCAATACCTGGCCTCCAAATTAAAGTCCCTCTTCGCACCATTAACCGACACGGCCTTATCGCAGGGGCTACTGGAACTGGAAAAACCAAAAGTCTCCAAGCCATCGCTGAGCAGTTGGCCGCCAATGGTGTGCCTTCATTGCTCATGGATGTCAAGGGCGACCTAAGCGGTATCGCTATGCCTGGAACCGACAATCCAAAAATAACGGAACGTGCCGGGAAAATTGGCATAACCTGGCATGGAAAGGGCAATTCTGTGGAGTTTCTAACGCTTTCGGGAGAAAAGGGTTCACGTTTGAGGGCAACCATTAGCGAATTTGGCCCGGTGCTTTTTTCCCGCATTTTAGGGTTGAATGACACACAGGGTGGGGTAGTGTCCGTTGTGTTTAAATATTGCGACGACCGAAACCTTCCGCTGTTAGACCTCAAAGACTTTAAAAAAGTGCTGCAATACCTGGGTAATGAGGGGAAAGCGGAGATTGAAGCAGAGTTCGGCCAGTTCTCCAGTGCTACCGCTGGTACCATTCTCCGAAAGGTGGTGGAACTCGAACAGCAAGGCGCAGAGACCTTTTTTGGCGAAGTCTCCTTTGATGTACATGACCTCACTCGCATGGATGAAAATGGTCGCGGTGTAATTAGCATCGTTCGCCTTACGGATATTCAGGACCGGCCTAAGTTGTTCAGTACATTTATGTTACAAATGTTGGCGGAGATTTATGCCTCATTCCCTGAAAAAGGCGATGTAGAGCAGCCAGAACTTTGCATTTTTATTGATGAAGCGCACTTGGTGTTTCAGGAGGCTAGCCCGGCACTGATGCAACAATTGGAGGCTATTATTAAATTAGTACGTTCAAAAGGAGTCGGAATTTTCTTCATTACACAAAATCCGGTCGATATCCCAGATAGCATTTTGGCCCAATTGGGCTTGAAACTCCAACACTCCCTCCGAGCCTTCACAGCCAAAGACCGCAAGGCCATTAAATTAGCTGCTGAAAACTACCCCATCACAGAATATTACGAAACAGAAGACCTGCTCACTAACCTGGGTATCGGGGAAGCTATCGTTAGTGTACTCAACGACAAAGGGATTCCAACCCCACTTGCGCACACGCTCATGCGACCGCCAGAAAGCCGAATGGACATCCTGACGCCTACCGAAATAGACAATATCATTGACCGTTCGGCATTGGCGCGCAAGTACAATCAGGAAGTAGATCGCGAGAGTGCCTACGAAATTCTAAATGGCAAAATAGCTGAAGCCCAAGAGATACAAGCCTCGCGGCAACAAGAGGTCGCGCAAACAAGGCAGGCAAAAGAAGAACCCGGAATGATCGAAACAATCGCCAAAGACCCGATGATGCGTCAGTTTGGACGTACCGTAGCGAGTGGCTTGGGTCGGGCTTTGTTGGGTGTGCTGGGCATTGGCGGAGCCCGTCGGACTACCCGGAAAAAGACCACCTGGTTTTAATGTTTCGGTGACTTTAGGTGCATAAATGCTTCTCATCCCGAATTTTGCTTTTTGGATTTATTGCACGCTCAGCATCTGCGTAGAAACGCCTTGCTCTGTTTGCACCGACACCTGATACATTCCTTTGGCGGTCTGTATTTTGGCGGGTTTTTCAATGTTTTTCTCCCAAAATTTTACAGCAAAATTTTGCTAAAAAACGACTCTGCCCAACGCATCGCTAACCCGAATAATAGACATGCCTTGATTTTTTGAACTAAGTCGTACTTGAGCCGAAGCCTGAGCAGGATTTGGGTAAAGGAAGAATGTATTGGCTTTATTTACTTCGGGGATCGAAGTGCCAGATAATGCTATAATTGTAACAAGCCCGGGATCGTTACCTTCAGGATACCAAATATTTTGACTGTTACAATTGTAAGCCTCTGCCGTACCATTTCCAGGAGGAAAACCGTTGCCTCCAGCCGTTATTAATGTGACATCGCCCACGGATCCGATAGCAGTAAAGCAAGCCACAAACAAAGTGTCGCCGTCTGGGAGGCTGAAACAGTCGCCAGCAGGGTTTGCCCAGCCAATTAATAATTGCGTGGGTGAGTAAGTCGAGAGAAAATCACTTGCGCTCCAACCCGGTAAGCCCAAATGCTTAACCTCCTTAAATTTCAATACTTGATATTTCCATTCGAGCGAGAATTGAAACGAGACAATATCTACAAATCCTTTCGCTTTTACAGCCAGGCATACGTCATTGCCTGCCTGAACCTCCACGGTATCCATGTAGACACTAAAACCCTGAGCGTTTAAATTGAATGGAAATAAAGAAATCCATGCCCCAAGGGCAAGCGTAAAAAATCGGATGTTCATGTTGAGTATCGTTTGGGTAAGTACCGATGAAATAACAAGCTCTTCCAAAATCCTGAGCTTGTTATTTCATCGGTACTTAACTATATTTTGTCAGATTAGCCGCATAGCGGCGAAGCGTCTGTTGCAATGGATTAGATTGGGATTTGATGGAGGTGCATAGCACCGAAACGCTACATTTATTGCACGCTCAGCATCTGCGTAGAAACACCTTTGTCCGTTTGCACCGACACCTGATACATTCCTTTGGCATTCAAGACTTTGGCGGGAATTTCAAACGAATTGTCGCCAACACGCAGCGAAACTTTTTGATCCAGAATCGTTCTGCCGGCAGCATCCGTTACCGTCAACATTGCAAAGCCTGAGACGGCAGATTTTACTGATACTTGCGCGGAAGCAGCAGTGGGGTTGGGGCTGAGTTGGAAGGATGGAGTGCCCTGCAAATCGGGCGTTTTGGTTCCTGCGGCAAGATTTATTTCAACTAAACCTGGGGCATTCAAATTAGGATTCCAGAGATCCTCGCCGTTCAGGTTGTACACCCCAGCACCGCCTACCACAGGTGGTAGCGTACCCCCAGGGGTCACCGGGCTGCTACTGCCCACGCTTCCCACCGCCGTGAAACAAACTTCATACAGGACCGCACCGTTTTCCCGGCTTACACCAGACACCACAGGATCCGTCCAGGCAGTAGTGAGTACGCCAGGCAGATACATATTGAAATTTACAGCACCTAAGTCGGGCAAAGCATATTTCTGGGTATGGTGAAAGGTTAAAACCTGTTCATTGAATTCCAGAGAGTATTGATACCCAACAATGTTGGAAAAGCCTTGTGCAAAAACAGGAATGCAAACAATTTGTCCAGACTTTGCTGTTGTGCTGTCCAGTACAACAGCAAAAGATTGGGCATTTAAAGTAAAAGAAAAGAGGGTAATGCAGGCTGCGAAAAGCGCAGACGAAAATCGGAAGCTCATTGCGGAATAAATTGGTTGTAAAGTGTTGGAACACTCAGGATGATTGAAGTTCAAATGCGTGCAAAGTCAATGCCAGAGCAATAGGTTTGGCGTGAAAGCGTCAGATAAAAAATGGGGAGATTGAAGTTCGAGCTCAGTTGGTTCTGCATACGCCCTTCTGGACTGCGTTTTTGTCTAAACTTCCAGGCTTAAACGCACAACGCGCTACTTTTGCCGTTATAAACAATCGGTAGCCCTTTTGTTCGGGCATCCGAATCACTTTTAAAATTGATCACCGCTCCTTTCCAAACCTTCCAGGAAGGAAGAATAAGCTGGAGCAAAAAAAATTCTCTGACATGATATTCAAAAAAAGTCTTCTCGTCGCTATCGCGTGCCTGCCAGGCATGTTCTTGTCGGCGCAAAGCAAAGCGCCAGAAAACTGGTTTAACCTTGACCCCACTACCGATAAAGTGAATGGAACAGGTGGCGATGCGGCCATTCAAATGCTAAAAAACAAGAGCAAAAAGAGCCAGACGGTTATCGTGGCGGTACTTGACTCTGGAGTGGAAATCGATCACGAAGACCTCAAGGATGTGATCTGGACTAATCCTGGTGAAATTCCAGGCAATAAAAAAGATGACGACAACAATGGTTATGTGGATGATATCCACGGCTGGAACTTTTTGGCCGGCCCGGGCGGAAATGTCAACCACGAAACCCTGGAACTTACCCGTGAATACGCTCGGCTCAAAAAACGTTTTGACGGCACCGACCCGAAAAATCTCCACGGTGACGCCGCTGAAGAGTACAAATCCTGGCTAAAAATCAAAGAAGATTTCGAGACGCAGCGTGCAGACGCAGTGAGTGGTATGGAAAATGCTACTAAGCAGCTTAAGCCCATTGAAGATGCGTTCAATGTAGTAGAAAAAGCATTAGCCGGGAAAGAATTTAACGCAGAAAATGTTGCTGCAATCAATGTATCGGGTAATGATGAATTGAAAAAATCAGTAGAAGTTATTACCATGGTCATGGGCCAAGGTCTCAGCAATCGTAAAGACCTTGACGATGCCAAAAAAGAAGCATCTGAGTTCTTTTATAATCAGGTGGAGTATCAACTCAATCCGGACTACAATGCCCGTGCTATGGTTGGAGATGACCCAAATGATCTCAAGAACCGTTTTTACGGTACCAACGAATATGAAGGCCCCGACGCTTTCCACGGTACACACGTTGCCGGTATCATTGCTGCCAACCGCAACAATAGTATTGGTATCAGAGGCGTAGCCGATAATGTGCGTATCATGACCGTACGCTGCGTGCCAGACGGCGACGAGCGCGACAAGGACGTAGCCAATGCGATCTATTATGCCGTAGACAATGGTGCAAGCGTGATCAATATGTCGTTCGGCAAAGGTT
>JBBQLD010000055.1:0-15683 GCA_038327555.1 Chitinophagales bacterium | reverse complement strand
TCTGTCTCCTTTTCTTTCTTTTTCTTTTTTTTTGTGTTGGCTTTTTGGTGCCCGCCTCAACCCCCCGCCGCCCCCCCCCCCCCGGCGGTTCCCCCCCCCCCCCAAAAGAAACATCAGCCAAACCTTCTTCCCTTTAGCTTTCTCCCCCCTTTAACTTACTCCTAACAGCCCAGGCACATATTTTTTGCGTCTGTGATTGTTAAACCTACGTATGTATTCCACTGGCCATAATTTGGCAGCAAAAAACATCGCATTCAAACACTTGCATACCATGAAATACACGATTGCTTTAGCACTTTTTTTTGTAGCGTTATTTGCCAGCCCCTTGCAGGCACAGTACTTCGGGCGAAACAAGCCCCGATACAATCAGCAGCCTTTCAAAGTGACAGAGACCGAGCATTTTGTCATTTATGATTATCTCGAAAACCCTGAAAAACTAAAGGAAATCGCCGAGGCTGCCGAGCTGTGGTACTCGATGCACTCGAAGGTATTGGAAGATACTTTTACCGTCAAAAACCCGCTCATTATCTACAATGACCACGCGGGATTTCAACAAACCAACGCCATTCAAGGCGACATCAGTGTAGGCACTGGCGGCGTAACAGAGGGGCTGCGCAATCGCGTCATTTTCCCGGTGGCGCCGACCAATCAGCAGACCAATCACGTGCTAGGTCACGAATTGGTACATGCTTTCCAGTATCACATGATTATCAACGGCGATTCCACCAATATGCGCAACCTCGCCAATATTCCGCTTTGGATGATAGAGGGTTTGGCCGAATACCTCAGCATTGGACGCATTGATGCGAACACCGCCCTCTGGATGCGCGATGCCGTGCTGAACGATCAGGTACCGCGTATCAAGGATTTAGACAATGGAAAATACTTCCCTTATCGCTGGGGGCAAGCCTTTTGGGCTTATGTAACAGGCGTTTACTCCGATGAGGCCATCCGTCCATTGTTTGAAAATACGGCCAAATATGGTTTAAAAGCTGCCGTACCCATGACCTTGGGTATCACGGTTGATTCGTTGTCCAACAGTTGGGGCCGTACTTTGAGGGATCACTATGGACGCTGGGCCATCAAAGGCAAAAAGGAGGATTTACCCGGAAACACACTGCTTAATGAACAGAATGCCGGGCAAATGAATATCTCGCCCGTGCTGAGCCCAAACGGCAAGTATGTCATTTTCCTTTCAGAGAAAAACCTGTTCACTACCGACCTTTTTCTGGCTGACGCAAAAACAGGCAAGATCCAACGTAAAGTGGCCAGCACTGCTTCAGATGGCAATGTGGATCACTTCAACTTCCTGGAAAGCGCCGGCACCTGGAGTCCAGATTCCAAACGTTTCGCGTTCGATGTATATGAAAAAGGGCGCAGTGTGCTGATTATCAAAGATATTTTTAAAGGAAAGAAAACAAAAAAAGTACAAATTCCTGGCGTTCCGGCATTCAGCAACCCAGCCTGGAGTCCTGATGGAAAAACCATCGTAGTTAGCGGACTAGTGAAGGGGCAGACTGATTTGTATGCGTACAATCTTAAAACCAGAAAAGTAAAGCGTCTTACCAACGACCGCTATTCCGAAATCCTACCGTCCTGGAGCGCCGATGGACAATTGCTCGCCTATTCCACAGATGAACTCAGTATCGAACGTGGCCGCACCAACGGCGCCTGGGTCATGAATCTTGCGATTATGGACATGGTATCAGAACGTGTTGAAAATATTGATGCTTTTCCGGGAGCAGACAACATGAATCCGCAGTTTGACAAAAACGGCAACCTGTATTTTCTCAGCAACCGCGATGGGCGGCGCAATCTCTATCGTTATGATGTAAGGACGAAAAAGGCGTTTCAACTTACGGATTTGATGACGGGCATTTCTGGCATTACCCCTTATTCTCCTGCAATCACCATCGCCGACGACCACGACCGAATTCTCTACACGCATTACAACAAAGGGCAATACACTATTCACCAGGCGAAAGAAGCAGACTTCACGCCGGTAGAAATTGATCTGATGGCGGTAGATCAGGTACCTGCCTCCTTGCCCCCTTTCAGCCCCAAACAACGGGATATGGTGAATACCGGGCTTAGGCTTATGGATAACGCGACGGAAAGCACTTACATGATAGCCAAAAAATATCGCCCAAAATTTCAGCTCGATTACTTCGGCGGAAGTACAGGCGTTGGCGTGAACACAGGCAACAGTAGCTTTGGAACCCAAACAGGTCTAGCTGGTGGCGTTGATGCACTTTTTAGTGATATTTTGGGCAATAACCAGATTTATGCCGGCGCTGTGTTCAACGGAGATGTCCAGGATGCTGGCGGTCAGATATCTTATATCAATCAAAAAAACCGCATTGGCTGGGGTCTGAATGCCTCCCATATTCCCTTCCAAACGGGCGGGTATCAATATCTGCAAGAAGTGCCTATAGAGGTACAACCAGGCGTAATCACGACCTTATTGAAAAGTGTCTATGGCTTGGAACGCGTATTTCAGCAACGCATTGGCGGTTCTGTTTTCTATCCTTTCTCGATCACCAAACGGGTAGAGGTTGGTGCTGCAACAGAATTTTACAGCAGCCGAGTCACAGAATATGCGGACTACTATTTCCCGGATGGCGGCTACTACGGTTCTGATCGCCAAAAGCTACCAAAGGGCGCGACGCTCAACCTGAACAATGTGAATGCAGCGTTCGTAGGCGATAATTCCTATTTTGGCATGACGGCACCCCTGCAAGGCTGGCGCTACAGACTCGGGGTGGAGCAGTATTTTGGTGATTTTCAGTTTACGACCTTACTCGCTGATGCCCGCAAGTACTTCTATCTTAAGCCATTCACATTTGCGGTGCGTGGCATGGCTTACGCGCGCACAGGCGGAAACTTCACGGAATTTAGCCTTCAATACCCGCTATTTGCAGGCAACTCTTTCTTCGTGAGAGGCTATGATCGCAATGTATTTTCGGCAACGGAAGACCCGGATTTTATTTTCCGAACCGTGGGCAGCAAGATGGTGATAGGCAACTTTGAGGTACGCCTGCCATTTACGGGTCCGCGTCGGCTTTCGCTCATTAAATCCAACTTCGTCGTCACGGATTTGAACTTGTTTTTTGATGCAGGCCTGGCGTTTTACGAAAATGCAGATTTGAAAAACGATGCCTTTTTGCAACACAAACCGATCTTCTCCACCGGTGTTTCACTTCGGGTAAATTTGTTTGGTTATCTGGTATTAGAGCCTTATTTCGCGCTGCCGATTTCGGCGCCAGAGAGCGAGAAGACTTGGAGATTTGGGTTGAATTTTATTCCGGGTTGGTAGTGGTAACACGGTCTTCAGCCCGTCGAGAAAATGGGCAGGAATTGAAAATGGAAAAAGGTGAAGCAGTTTACCGCCACCGCTACACAACACCAGGTGTAAAAAAATACACCGCCGAAATCATCGTGACCAATCCATTAACTAAGACATCAG
Source organism: Chitinophagales bacterium (assembly GCA_038327555.1). Classification (GTDB taxonomy): domain Bacteria; phylum Bacteroidota; class Bacteroidia; order Chitinophagales; family Saprospiraceae; genus M3007. The sequence goes on along the minus strand of JBBQLD010000055.1, from coordinate 12,217 downwards.
AAGTTTTCAAAAAGGAATTTTCTGTGACGGTAGTGGATAGTTGCCGATAAGAAGGGTTGATTCGAAAACCGATTGGGGTGTCGCTCCACGACAATCTGTTCAACTACTTGGTGCTGAAGCCCTATTTTGCCCTACCGATCTCTTAGCCAAAGCGCGAACGGAGTTGGAGATTTAAAACCAATTGACCGGGTGACTTGAAGTCACCCGGTCAATTGGTTTTAAGTTTTTGGACAGTATTTACCGAATTAACGCAAATCGGGCCGTGTGTTTTTCTCCTCCTGGCGTCAGTAGCTCAAAGAAGTATAGCCCATTGGACAAGGTTTCTGGTAATTCAATCCTTTGAGGACCTGCAATAGCCAAAGTGCTTTGTTGCAATACAAGCTGTCCTTGGCTACCTATGATGCGAAATTGCAGGAATTGATTTTCCCATGCCGATAAATCAGCGTACAAAATGCCGCTGCTTGGATTGGGAAATAGCACGATTTCAGGGGTGAGGCTCAGCGGCAATTCACGTTCCTCGCTAGAGCGTCCGCCTGGAGGTGTGGTTCCAATCTGACAATAGAAGGTATTGAGGTGTGCCTCGAAATACACTTGAGGCGCTAAGCGGGACAAGATGTGAATGAACGTTGGATCTGCCTGTGCAGGAATTTTGTACCGGAATATCTCAGATTGTCCGCCAGAAATACTATCATTGATAGACTTGAACCGCACAGAATAAAAGGGCGAAAAATTCGGATTCCGCACGAGGTATTCATTCCCGGATCCAGGAGCGGTATAAGTTGAGTTTTCAGCTGGGTTTATGGCCGTCATACCATCTGGAATCTGGATGGCCGTATAGATCATTTTATTGGCGCAGTTGTTCGTAACCCTGATGCGATAAGTCCGGTTTTTTCCGGCATCGGCAGTGATATTCAGCAGTTCGTATTTCATGCACCCGATAACTTTAATGTCGCAAGGATCATCTTCTTGGACTGCAATATTAAAGCAACAACTTGCCGCTTGGCCACAGCTATCCGTTGCCTGCCAGCACACCTGAGTATTTCCGGTAGGGAAAAAACTACCCGATGCGAGTCCGGCCGTTAAGCTAAGATCCAGGCCTGGACAGGGGCAATCACTAGCCGCAATTGGGTTGGAATAGTTTACGACCACCGATCCAGTGCCTGCCAAGGTATTTACTACAACATTGGCAGGACAGACAATACTTACATTGGACGGTGCTGGGGTAAGAAAACTCAAGTTGTAGGTAGCAACGGTGTCGCAGCCCGTGTTTGCAGGCAATTGAAGTACCACAGTGCCCGTTTGTGTATAAGCGGTATTGCCCAGGGTAATGGTTTCGCCGGGGCAGAATTCGATGTTTTGATTTAAGGTAGGTTGACTCAAAAGCACCAGGTTGTAAGTCGCCAAAGTATCGCAGGCCTCCCCTACACCAGCCAGCACAAGATTCACGGTGGCTGGTGCAGTATAATTTTGCCCGCCGAGCGAAACGGTTTCTCCGGGGCAAAGTGAAATATTCTGGTTGAGTGAAACCTGCGGTTTAAGCACCAGGCTGTAAGTCGCCAAAGTATCGCAGGCCTCCCCTACCCCAGCCAGCACAAGATTCACGGTGGCGGGTGCAGTGTAGTTTTGTCCGCCGAGCGAAACGGTTTCTCCCGGGCAAAGGGAAATATTCCGATTGACTATCACTTGGTTTTTCAACACCAATTCGTACACCAATACCGTATCGCATTCGCCGTTCACACCCGGATGGTTAAAGCTTACGCTGGCTGGAGCCGTATAATTTTGTCCTTCAATCAGTATAGTATCATTCGGACACAGGGCAAAACTGTTTTCTAAAACAACTTTGTTTCCAAAATCAGAAAAGAACCCGAAACGACAACCTGTTGAAACGCCACCGTTCAAAAAACCCGTCTGGAAAAGCCCCTGATTGTTTGAAACCACCGAAGAAAGACCCGTGGGCACACTTGAGTCTGGAAATTCAATGACCGCCGAAACAAATTCGCCGCCAGAACCAGGCACTACCTGAAAGGCACCGGGAAAAATCAGATTAGGATTTCCGTTGAGTGAAAACCCATCTTCAAATCCTGCCCGGGTGGTTAAAAACAACTGGAAAGACTCCGAGGTTGAGCGCACAAAACGTACGGCATTTGAACCGCTGCAATCGATTGCCGGAATAATTTCGCCAGCTACTTCGCAGTTCATACCTGTCATTTGAAGTACATATACCGGAGCTGAAGACTCGATAAAATGAGCGCCTGCCGTGATGCTCAGATTCAACATTTGACCCGTATTGATATTTCCGGCAACAAAGCCATCGAGCTTGACTTGTGTGCCATTTTGTGTTGCGACAATAAAAGCAAACTCATTTCCATTCAAAAATCCTTTGTGAACTACATATCTAGTGCCCAGTTTTTCAACCGGAACCAATTGATCCGCCATCACATCGCGGCAAAAGCCTCCGAAAAGTGGCCCCCCTTCCAGCAGATCGTCTTTTAAAGTAACAGCAATGGGTTTATTTGATACAATTTTTGAACCTGTCGGATGCTGTGCGGCCAATTGGCTGCCCGCTTCTCCGGAGTAGGTTTGTCCGCGATTCAAGGTAATATTAAAGGGAATATTAGCTGCATGACCAACAATTGCCCGGGTGGGTGTAATGGTTACTATGGTATTATTCTCCGTAGCTACAATATCAAAAGCCGCGTGTGGCAGCGGGGTGTATGCCGCAGAGTTATCCGTTACATTCTGAAAAGGCGTGTAAAAAAGGGTTCCCAAGGCATTTTTACCTTTTAGCGAAAACAGCTCAGGGTTATTTGGAACACCACCAATCAACTCATAATATGCTGTAATTGGGGTGGTAGACTGGATCAAAAAACCCTTGTTCAAAACCGTATTTGCCGGGACATTCTCCACCATGTCAAAAAATGGAGGAAACATTAAGATACCGCTGGTATTTGCAGCAATGGTGATGGTTTGAACGGGAAATGCAGGATTAGCCGGTTGTGACACATTAACGACTGCGGGTGCTCCATAAGTTGAAAATCGGAAAGCTACTGGCCGATCGAAATTACTTGCACTATTTCGAGCAATTTCCGGTGCAACAAACCAAAATTCGGTGTCTTTTTGAGCGTTAGCCTGAAAAGTGCATAAGCTAAGCAACAAGGACAGCGTAGTTGTTTTTAAAAGCGTAGTTTGTGTCATTTTATGATGAGGTTGAATCTTTAGCAACGGGGTTGGAATAAAGGTGCAATTTTGAAGGCCTTATTTCTCGCACAAAGTTTAGTGCAATTTTTCAGGTTAATCTAGTTTTGCAAGCAATTGACGGCAAGCAGACAGATCAATTTTTTTGCGAAGGCAACGCGTCGTTTATCACAGGATTCACGTTATCCTTGTTTCGCTTCATTTGAATTTCAGACATTTGTCGCGCTTTTATTAATCTTGCACAACCCATTCGTTGAAGCATCGTTAGAGCACCTTCTCTTTTGATAACAAAATCCACACATCCACAAATCACCATATCTACAAATCCACAGCAATCATGACCAAAATTCTCTGGGCAGACGACGAAATTGACCTTCTCAAGCCACACCTGATGTTTCTCCAAAACAAAGGCTACGATGTAGTGACGGCCACCAACGGCCACGATGCCGTAGAAATTTACTACGAACAAGCCTCGGATATTGATGTAGTGTTCCTGGATGAGAGTATGCCGGGCCTCACAGGCCTCGAGGTTTTGATGAAGATCAAAGCCCGCAACCGAAACGTGCCTGTGGTGATGATTACCAAAAATGAAGCGGAGCATGTGATGGAGGATGCGATCGGTGGCCAGATCTCTGATTACCTCATCAAGCCGGTCAACCCCAACCAAATACTGCTTACGCTCAAGAAAATACTGGACAACAAACGGCTGGTGAGCGAAAAGACTGCGCAAAACTACCAGCAGGAATTTCGTGAAATCTTCATGGAAATCACTGGTGGCCTTAACCAAACGGAATGGGTAGATGCTTACAAAAAAATCGTGAACTGGGAGATGCGTGTGGATGCAAACGAGGCCACTGGGGTGAGCGAAATCCTGTCTCAACAGAAAGAACAAGCCAATACGGAGTTTTCGAAATTTGTGGTAAAAAACTACTTTGATTGGGTAGACAAGACCAAGGAGGTCGGCCCGATCATGTCGCACTCCATGATGCGCAAGCACATTTTGCCGCATGTTGGGAATGGAACACCAACCATTATGCTGTTGCTTGACAACCTGCGATACGACCAGTGGAAAACCATCGAACCCATTCTAAATGAACTGTTTAGAACAGAGGATGAGGGTTATTTTTTCAGCATTTTACCTACCGCAACGCAGTATAGCCGCAACGCTATTTTTGCAGGTATGATGCCCGCCGAAATTGAGCGAAACTTCCCGGATAAGTGGAAAAACGACACCGAAGAAGGCGGAAAAAACCTGTGCGAAGATTTCTTTTTGGGCAAACAAATTGAACGTGCTTTCCGAAAACCCATCAAGTGGGAATACACCAAAGTTACCAATGTTAGCCATGGCAAAGATCTGAATGACAATATCCTGAATTGCCTGAACAATGACCTGTCGGTGATCGTCTACAATTTCATCGACATGCTCTCGCATGCCCGTACCGAGATGGAAGTGCTCAAAGAACTGGTGGGCGACGAACGTGCTTATCGCTCACTCACGCGCTCCTGGTTCCTGCACTCGCCCCTTTGGATGGCCCTAAAAAAACTGGAAGGCCGCGATGTGCAACTGTTCGTCACCACCGATCATGGGACCATCAGGGTGCAAACCCCTTCCAAAGTTGTCGGCGATCGCGAAACCACCACCAATCTCCGATACAAAGTAGGCCGTAACCTTCAATATGAAGCCCGCGATGTGCTCGCGATCAAAGACCCACAGAAGGCTGGATTGCCAAGGCCTAATATCAGCAGCACTTTTATTTTCGCGAAAGAGGATTGTTTTTTCCTGTATCCAAACAACTACAACCACTACAACAACTATTACAAAAACACCTTTCAACACGGCGGAATTAGTCTGGAGGAGATGATTTGTCCGGTGGTGCGGATGAGGAGCAAGTAGGTCGAAATTCATTTCGACAAGCTCATTACTGTAGGTCGAAATTCATTTCGACAAGCTCATCACTGTAGGTCGAAATTCATTTCGACAAGCTGATTACTAAAAGCGAACTAAAAAGCGTACACATTTTCTTGCCTTGGAACCAAGTGCTATATTATTGGCGGAAAAACCAGTCAATAACTCGAGTAAACATGCTAAAGCTGGGTTGTCTTCCTGACGGGATCTGTCCGCATCAAGTGCGCTTTATTAGAGTGCATGCATTTCAAGCACTCAAAACGGCATCCACGCTACCAAAGCGCACTTGATGCGGACAGATCCTGTCAGGAAGACAACTCACTTTGTACTTAAATCCAACTAAGAGGCTTCGCTTAGATTGCCGACAAAAGCAATTCATAGGCGACCTTGGTTTTCTTTTCTGAACGTTCAACGAATGTTCACTCTGATTTACATGAAAAATGTGTTCCCTTTCTAAAAAGCGAATTTCCAGCAGTACACTTCTTTTTTGCGGCTTGTCATTCTGAACGTAGTGAAGAATCTGAGGCCGACGGCCTAAAATTTCGAAGAAAAAGCTTCGGCCTTCGGCCTCAGATTCTTCACTACATTCAGAATGACAAGCAATTTGAACGCGCAAATTTTCAAAATAAAAAAGTGTAAAGCTGAAAGAAAAGCGAAATAAATTTCGCTGAGCTGATGGCTAAACGCGAAACAAATTTCGCCGAGCCGATGGCTAAACGCGAAATAAATTTCGCCGAACTGATGGCTAAAAGCGAAATAAATTTCGCTGAGCTGATGGCTAAACGCGAAATAAATTTCGCGCTACAAAAAATCCCCCTCCGCAGTTACAGCGGAAGAGGACATCCCAAAAACCGATTACATCTTTATATCTGCAGCCGCAAGGCCGTGATAAGTCATTTTAGTGTGCCCCATGTGGAGCAAGTCATAGTGTTATTATCTTGAGGTGCCAGAAATCTTGAAAGATTCGAAACGTCTTGGAACGTCTGGCTGTGGATTAAAAAGAAGAACACATTTGTTAATGCAAAAGTAACGCCAGTTTCCATTTTTTAGCATACTAACATCAGAGTATAAAAAATAAACCTGCCTGCCTGCAAGCACTTAACCAGTGATTCATAGAAAAACGTCGCTGATTTTACTCAACTGATTTCCAGTGCATTGTCTAGTGTTTCGAGCCTTTTTCGAAGGGCTAAATGTTGGGCATTGAAGTGTGTAATTTGGGTCTCTTCATTGGATAAAAGCGCATCAATTTCTCCAAAATTGTCTCCTATACGACCCTTTATGGTGCGAACATAGCCGCGCAACTTTCCTTCCAGAGCTTCTTGCATTTGCATTCGGCCTTTGTCAATCTCTTCTTCGTAGCCTTTCACAATTTTACTGCGTTGCGCCCGGGCCGTAAATCCGGCAAACAGCACCCCAATTCCGGTCAGAACGCCACCTGTGATATCGAACACTGCCATCTTTGTTACGCCAGCCAGAATTAGTCCGACAATGGCCGCTCCACTTCCAGCGGCGATATTGGGCGATACGGCGGCGGTTTCAGGGAAAAGTCGCCCATCGTTGAAACTCTCCGAGCGCGACATGAAGCGGGCAAATGCTTCCTGTAGCTCCTTCATGACCGAAGCCCGTTTTTCGGAAATGGTTTCAAAAATGTAGGAGTCGCTCTTGACTACTGTATCGGCAGCGCGGATTTTGAGGTCGATCATTTTTGCCATTTGCTGCACGGAATCGGCCAAATCCACTACCCCATCGTTGAGTTTGATTCGAAGTTCGGCATTGAGTTGGAGCTCTAGTTTTTTAGCCAGCACATCAAGCCAATCAGTGATGCTTGCTTGTTTACTGAAAAGCCCCATAACAGATCGCTTCAGCAGCGAAGGGAACGAAAGCCCGTCTGCGAGTTCCTGACCAATACCTCTGGTGGTACGGTCGTAACCATTCAGGAGATTCTCAATGAGCAAGGAGACGTGATGATTTGATTTTTTCTCCTGATTATCAAGTGTTTGACTGATGTCGTTTCGGAATTCCGTATCTGCTTGATATTGTTCGGCACGGGTGTCGAGGTCTGCACGCAAGCGCTCAAGGATATGGTGCGAGGTAACGAGGTTGTTTTTGAGTTTCAGTGCTGCCCCGCGCCCACCCGTCACATGAGTCCGGATATAATCACGCACGGCAGAGAAGTTGCTCTGGTCGAAGCGGCCCTCCAGTTCTGCTTTGGCGCTGGTGGCAAAAATAACAGGCTCCTCCATGCCTTTTTTTAGGGCAAAATCGTACAAGCCTCGCTCGTTCACGGACAAATCTGATTCCGAAAGCAGATCCTTTTGTTGGAGCACGAAAATGATTTTTTTGTGCCAATCGCTATGGATGAAGTCAAAAAAGTCCCAGGCGGATTGCCGGTAAGGGTTTTTCGCCTCGAAGACAAAAATAACCAGGTCACTGGCCGGGATAAATTTTTCGGTAATTTCCTGATGTCTTTCAATGATGCTGTTGGTGCCGGGCGTGTCAACCACCGCGATATCACGCAGGATATCAATGGGCAGGAAAATCTTTTTCAGGTATGGATTTACGGTAACCGTCTCCTCTTTATCGCCGTATAAAATTTGCTGTACCGTATCAGTCATGGGCTGCGGCGCAACGGCGCAGATCTCCCGTTTTGACTCCAAAAGCGCGTTGACAAAGCTGCTCTTGCCGGCCTTCACTTCGCCCACGATGACGAACATAAACGGCTCGCTCATTCGGTTGCGCAACTCACCCACTATGGCGGCCAGTTCCTTATGGCCGATTTCCTGGCTGAGCTGCTGGAGGTCTTTCACGAGGTCTTCACATTGGGCGCGAAGTGCGATGGTGTGTTGGTTTAGAATCATGGGGTAAATTTAGGGGGATTTTCTTTTGATTTTCCTAGAAAGTTCCTCCGTAGGGAGTGATATAAACTCAGAGGGCGTGACGTCAAAGAGATCGGCACATCCTGAAATGTGGCTGACGGCCAGTTCAATGTGGCCGTTCTGAATCTTAAAATAAGAAGGTTGGGTAATTTCCATGGCGTCCGCCATGTCTTTCTGGGTATAACCACCAATATCGCGCAGCTCGCGCATTTTTTGGCGCAGTTCGTTTTGGATGGAGTTGTCCATGAAGCGAGGAGTATTGTTTTCGTGTTATTTGAAAAACTGTTTGACCGTACAAAGTAAAACTAATACAGTCAAACTACCAAACGCCTAAGTACGCTTTTTGCCCAAACTGGCATTATATAGCTAGAGGGAATAAAATTTCAGGGTTTGTGATTTTATGCCTTGTAGCTATCGGGGTGTAAGGGGAAGGGCTGCACTTTTGGGATTGTGAATGCGTATGTCACGTTTTTACAGAAAATCGAAGCTACACACCTGATTTTTCATATTGTTGAAATTGTTTAACTGGTTAGCAGGAGGGCTAACCAGTTAAACAATTTCAACAATATGAAAAATAAATACCTATTCTATGCTCAGACTTATCCTTACCTTTTTCTATTTGAGTTCTCTCAATTTTCTTTCTGGAGTTAGAACAACGCAAATCGCTTATATTGGTATCTCAACTAAAGCTTTCGTAGATCCATGTATAGATTGCGCTTGTGCTCCTGATTTCGCCGGGCCTGATATGTTTACTTGTAAGCAGACTCCGACACAAAGTGTACAGATTGGCTGTCCTTTGGATCTAACAAATCCACAATGTTTGGATCTGTGCTTTCTTTGGAGTCCTGCGCCTGGATTAAATCCGGCAGATGCGATGAAAAGTAATCCTACTGTAAATCCAACGGTTACTACAGAATATACAGTTACAGTAAAAAATACTAAACTACCAGCACCGAATGAATGTGGAATGTATAAAGTGAAAGTTTACGTTATTGAGATGGAGCTAATCGTATTCAAACCAAAAGTAATTGCAACAAACACTATTACTTTAGCAAATCCAGTTGTAGGTGCTCAAACTTTCGTCAATCTTGATAATGACGACAATGATATATATTTTGATAATGCTAAGTTTGAGCCGACCACGGGAGGTGTGGTCGGAGGTGACGATGAACTAGTACGTGCAGAGTTAAGATTAAAACCTGTTGATCTTCCAGACAAAATAGTAAGACTTGTGGCTACACAAGGAGCAGCAGATATAAAAGTATGGACGGATGAATCTAAATCTGGGGCTGACTATCTGCTAAATACTGATATTATTTTAAATTTAGATGGAGCTTATTTGAAAAAAGATTTGTGGATTGAAGGCGTTTCGGCACATTCAGTTCAACAAGGCACAAAACTAAAAATGACCTATAAAGGTATGGACTGCGGAACAATGGCATCCATTACAGTATTGGGAGTAGAAAATATCTCATGGATAGGTAACGGAAATTCAGTTGCAAATTCTAATAATTTAGATGCCGATCCCAATTATTTTCCACCTAATCCGATACCTGCTACTTGGCCTTCAGCAGTAAGGGTTTTCCCAGACGCACGAGTGCCTGCTTACACCGTACCACTAAACTCTGTTCAACTTGAAGTCACCTTGAGTGTAACCCCAGTAGAACCTGTCGTTATGTATGTTCGTTCATTCGACGTAGATGATCCGACTAATAATTCTAATGGTGGTTTGCCTGGCCCGCCTGACCCTAACTTCTTGCAATTCTTAGACCCAAATGATGATCCAGCATCTCCTTCAGGTTTTTATTCTGGCACTAATAATTCGTTATCTTATACAATTCACGAAGATAACCGCTCCAGCAATCCCAAGGCAGGTGCATTTACTGGACAGATTGGAAATTCGGCATCAATACCTTTTACATCGGCATCTTCGACTAAAAAGATAGACTTTCCTAGTATATCAATGCATCCAGGAGACAGCTACAGGGCTGTAGTTAATGGGGATAAAGATTTCCTAGAAAATCTTGAAAATTTAGATAATAGAGATGAGTACAAAATAGTAGATAAATTTGCATTAGGATTAGGAACAACTCCACTAGAAATATTACTTCCGTTAAAGTATGCTTCGCCTGTTTTGACAATTTGGCGTTTTTTACATGTCGAAGGGGATCAGATGAATAACTTTTCCGATATATCGAATGGGAACTCTTTAAAAGTGACGTTTAGGGATTTTGCCGGAACTTTAGGCGAAGGGAATCAAATCTTTCAATTACAATCAGCTGATGTTGATATTCGACAGAATCAAGACCCTTTCCCTATCCCTATGGCCCTTATTCCAGATAATTCTCCAGTTAATAATACAATCCCAATGGAATGTAAGGCAAATGGGAGATTTGACTTTGGCGAAGTCAAAGTACTAAATGACTTGCCTGGGATGCCAGGAATAATGCCTGTTGCGTCAATAGGTGCAAATGATAATAGTAATTTATTTATATTTGGCAATTTGAATACTGACGGAGTATTTTGCTCTTTTGATCATCCTACTGGTATGCGTCATGGTACAGCTAGGTTAACAAGAGTAAGAAAGACCGGCTTAAATAGTTTCGAATGGAGTCTTAATTCAATTGTGATGACTCCTGCCGGTACAACTTTAGGTCAATTTAATATGGGCACATTTTATATAAATAATTCAAATGCCGTTCCAATTACAGGAGTAAATCCTGCTAGTAAAATTATAATGACTTCGCAATTCGCATTGACCACTCGGTTGTATGACGATGACTTACGCTCTGCTGCCAGTACATTGCCGCATAGTCCTTCATTATCTTCTATGGGAGCATATGAAAAATGTTATGTAAAAGCTATTAATATAGGAGGGAGTAATAATATTTCTTTTGATAGTAATTTAGGGGATGACATACTGGACTTTTCACAAGTGAATATGAATAATAGCATGTTAAACCCTCCTGGAACAATTACTGAGAATGATAGCTATTGGGGTGTATACGCGCTTTCTGCCTGGCAAGGTGAAGATACACGCGATATTGATGGCAATACAATTACTAAAGATATAGCAGTTGCGGCTGGCGGCACATGTTTTACAAATACAGGAGAAATTGAATTAATCCCATATTCTGGTTGGACTTATACAGAAGGATTACCAATTACTGACTTGCTTTTAAATAATAATATTACACAAGGAGCAAATCATTCTTATATTTATGCTGAAATTATTCGCGAAGCTGGAGGTGATAGATCCATCACTTTAGCCCATGAAATTGGCCATCAATTTGGTTTAGGGCATGGTGATATGCTTTATGCAGGCGTAAATGGTGCAGTTATACCTGAGTGTTGTTTCCCAACAACAATGGGTCTTATGGCATCTGTTGGCACTACAAATGCTACTAATATGTTAATTCCACGATATCAAAATTTGATTCGTTCCAGAAAACGGAGCCCTGGATTCTAACTTTAAAAAAAATGCGATGAAAAAGATTATCATTTTGACTTTTTTGGGTGTTTTGAATGTTTTCAATCACATTCAATCACAAACACCTCTAATTCTTAATCTTTCTTTCGAAAAGGATACATTAGATTTAATCTCGCCATGGGCCTTCCATTTGGAAGTAATAAATACAGCGGATACTAATGTATTTGCTTATCCGTTACTTGTTTCAAGTGGTTATGGAGTTGAATATGGAGAAGTATTTATAGAGGTAAAACTAGAGAATGATACAATCTGGAAAAAGACTAAAACCTTGTTTAATAAATACAGTCAGCTGTATTCAAGTGGCCCACATTATACTATTCTTCAGGCTAGTGACAGCCTGAAGAGTGATTTTTTGAGTATCCCACCGCTTGAATCGATAGGACCTGGAAAAGTTGAGATTAGAGCTTCATATATGCTATATAATGATTGGAAGATTGGATGGGCTGTTTCTGCGCCGGTAAATATATACATAAACGAATATAAAGATGATGATTTTGCTGCATATCAATTTCTAAAAAAATCAAAACATCCGGAATTCTTACTCTCCCCTTTTTTGTCTGTTGCAAGTGACACAGCAGATTTAAATTTTGCTGAATACATAGTGTTAAATTTTCCGGAATCTAAGTTAGCAAGTTACACAAACTTGTATCTACTATCACGATATGCATCAAAAGCCTATTCTAAGGATAAGGAAGAAATGTTGAAATATTTGAGATTGGCAAAAAAACACGGAAACTTAGCCCTAGAAAA
>JBBQLD010000054.1:0-15706 GCA_038327555.1 Chitinophagales bacterium | reverse complement strand
AGCGCCTCCGTTCATACATCATACTTCATACTTCATACATTATACTTCATAGTTCATACTTCATACATTATACTTCATAGTTCATACTTAATTCATTGCGTCTACCTCCATGACCAATTCCAGGAGTAGTCTTAAGTCTTCATAAAATTCGTTAACCACCTCAAAACTGGTATTGTTTGCGAAAAGTGAAGGCTCCAATAAATCTCGATCTTGCCTCAATGCGATGTAAATTTTGTCGCCAATGATAGAGAAGTAAATTTCTTTTTCCCGACTTAGCTCTTGAAAGCGTTGTCGGAAACTAAGAATTGCTTTTTGAAAATCTTCAGAAACGACCTCCTTTACCCGAACATCTGGCGTTGCATAGGTATCGAAAAATACCTCAAATTCGGGTAATATGCCCTCGGTAACCCGCCGCCCACCTTCCAGATGAAACGCGCGTTCGCTGCGACTGAGGTATTTACGATAGGCATCTGGTAGGCCCAGTACGCCTCCATGCATATCCCAGCGCTGATAGTCAGCCACAAGAAAAATTCCGGAGAAAACGAGATCAAGTCTGCTGCGTACTTCTGAAAACTCTTTTACACGCAATTCGCAAGCCTCAAATGGGGTTTCACGCACCTGCCCTCGAATCAAATCTTCTCCAAAATAATCATCGGCGGTGGTAAAAATTCGGCTTTCCAGAAATTGTTGCGGAGGAATAAACCCTTTTGGCTCGTAACCTTCGAACTTAAAATTTACGTCATTATCAATAAAATCAAGCAGGAGCGACACCACTCGAGGCTTAAATTCTTTAAAAAAAACCTGTACCCGAAAACCTAAATAGGTAATCCAAAGCCCTACAGGTATAAAAAGGGCCAGTGTGACCGCAAAAATGGACACGTAGACTTGTAGCACTACTACACCTGCCAGCATCAAGCCAGAAAGTAAAAGCAGTCGCATGAGCCGCCGCCGGCGCTGCTCCATGTTGAGCAACTCTGGGTGGATGCTCTGATTGTAAAAGAGTCGGAAGTTGTGATAAGCTGATTGCACGGCCAAATGTAGGGCGTTTCCTTTTGTTGAAAACTTCCCGCCCCTCATTTCTTTCTCAAGCACTATTTTCGCGCACTTTTTGATAGACGGTGGACGGTGGTCGGTGCGATTTTTTTTGTTTCATTGCTAACATTCACCGTCTACCATCTACCGTCCACCTTTCACCGTACACCGTCCACCGTCCACCATCCACCGTCCACCATCCACTGTCTACCGTCCACCGTCGAAAAAAATGAGGCTAAAATCATTAGAAATCAAGGGATTCAAATCTTTCGCCAATGAAACGGTGCTCCACTTTAATGCAGATGTGACGGGCGTGGTGGGCCCCAATGGCTCTGGGAAAAGTAATGTGGTGGATGCCATCCGCTGGGTATTGGGCGAACAAAAAAGTAGCCAGCTCCGACTAGACAAGATGTCGTCCGTCATTTTTAACGGCACAAAAAAGCGGAAAGAAGGCCAAATCGCGCAAGTAACGCTCACGTTTGATAATACCAAAAATGTGTTGCCGACGGATTATACCAGCGTCGCCATTAGCCGCATGCTTTACCGAAGTGGCGAAAGTGAATACCGCCTCAATGGTGTTACATGCCGCCTGAAAGATATTACCTCCCTTTTTCTTGACACCGGTATTGGGCCGGATAGCTACGCCATCATTGCGCTAAATATGGTGGAAGATATGCTTTCTGATCGCGAACAAGCGCGCCGTAAAATGTTTGAACAGGCCGCTGGAGTTAGTAAATACAAGGCTAGGAAACACGAAACCCAACAAAAGCTCGAAGCTACGGCCTCAGATTTGGATAGGGTAGAGGACCTGCTTTTTGAAATCACTGACCAACTCAAAAAGCTTGAAAAACAAGCAGAAAGAGCGCAAAAATACTACGAATTAAAGGCAGAATATAAAACCATCAGTGTTGAATTGGCGGTCAATAACCTCGCGAAACACAAAAAAACGTACAAGGAACTCGAAGGTCAAATCACCCGAGAAGAAGATAATTACCGCAGCACTGAGGCTATGACTCGCCTCCTCGAAGCAGATACTGAAGCCAAGCGAAAGAGCCATATTGATAAGGAAACAAGCTTGAGCGAGCAACAGCAGCACGTAAATCAACTCACTGGGCGCATTAGGGGCAAAGAAAACGAAAAAGCCATGTCGGAGCAAAAACGCTCCTTTATAAACAACGACCTTCAGCGTCTTGACGATCAGATTGGAAGCAGCAGCCATACCCTTCAGGCCCTCGATTCAGAAATAGAAAGCTACCAGACCGATCTCAATTACGAGCGTAACCTGGAAGGAGAATTTGAAATTGCACTCTCAAAAGCCCAAAAAGGTCTTGAAAAGGTTCGTTCTGATCATAATCTTATGAAAGGGAGCCTGGACGGATTTGTTAACGAGCAGCAAGCCATTGAACGTGAGATTGTAGAGTTGGAGAAAACCAAAGCCATTCAGTCCAACCAAATCGAAAACCTGCGCCGCGATGTAGAACGTACCCTCGGCGATATTGCCACACGCCGGCAAGAGATGAAATTGCTGGAGAAGAATCTGGCGGAACAAACAAAATCCGAATCAGCCCAGGCTAAAAAAATTACCGAACTCGACGAAGCAGAGACAAAGCGCAAGTTAGATTTGGCCGCTGCTGAACAACAACAAGACACACTAGCCAAAAAACTCGCCGACCACACCCGTGGCCTTGATGCCCGCCGCAACGAGCACAAGTTGACCAAAAGTATGGTCGAATCGCTCGAAGGATTCCCCGAGAGCATCAAATTTTTGAGCCAGGACAAAGAATGGGCCAAGCGTTGTCCATTGTTGTCGGATATGCTATATGTTCGAGAGGAGTATAGAATTGTAATTGAAAACTATTTGGAGAGCTACCTCAACTATTACGTTGTACCCAATGCTGCGGAAGCGATCAAGGCAATCGGGCTGCTCGGTCAAAGCCAAAAAGGTCGCGCCAACTTTTTTATGCTCGATGCTTTTCGAGAATATCAGGCGCCGCTTTCCCTCTTGCCTGGTGGCATAAGGGCCGTCGAGGTGGTGGAGGTAGAGGCGCAGTACCGACCCTTGATGGAGTTTTTGTTGGAAAATGTAGTGATTTCCGAAGAAGTAAATCCAACAGTAAATCCTAATTCTGATGTAACGGTACTCTCGAAGTCCGGGACTTTTATCCGGCGGAAATTCTCGATGTCCGGCGGTTCTGTCGGGCTTTTTGAAGGTAAAAAAATTGGTCGTAAGAAGAACCTTGAAATTCTGGAATCAGAGATTAAGAAGTTAGAAAGCACTGAAAATCAACTGAATACACAACTTAGTACGCTGCGAACCCATATCTCCGCACTGCGCAATGCCGACCAATCGGCTATGCTTCAGCGTGAGCGGGAGGTGCTCAACCGCCTCAGTCAGGATAAGGCAGGGATGCAGGCAAAACTGGATAATATTGCCGCATTCGTGGCTAATTTTGATGCGCAGGCGGGGGACGCCAACCAACGAATCAAGGGGTTGATGGACAGCAACGCGCTCATCGAAGCGGTGTTAAAAAGCAAAACCGGAGCCGCCGAAGCCCTTCGCGAAAGGCTCACCAGTGCCGATGGATCCTTCCGCGATGTGGCCGAACAACTCAGTCAGGCCAGCGCTGCTTACAACCAAAAGAACATCGAATTTATTCGCCAGCAAAACAAGGTGAATACGCTCAGACAAGAACTTGCCTTCCGTGAAAACCGTCGAAACGAGCTGCGCCAAACCTTTGCCACCGCTCAAACTAATTTAGCCCGAAATAAGGACGAACTTGGTTTAATTGAAACTGACATCCAACGAATTACGACAGAATTGACCACCGCTTACGCTGAAAAGAAAGAAAAAGAAGCGGCACTGAGTGGGGTGGAGCAGTCCTATTTTAAAGCCCGTAATGAAATCCATGAACTCGAAAACAAACAGCGCGAAAATTTCCGTAAGCAGCAAGATTTACAGGTGCTGGTGAACCGCTTGAAGGAAAAATTCAATGATGTTAAATTTGAAATCACAGCCATCGGCGAAAGACTGCGGGCGGAGTTTGGAATTGGGGTGAACGAGGTGATCAATCAGGAGCCAAATCCTGAATATCAACGAGATACGCTCGAACGCGACGTAAACAATCTAAAACGTCGTCTCGATAATTACGGAGAAATAAACCCAATGGCCATTGAGGCCTACAACGAGATCAAAGCCCGACACGACACGATTGCCGGGCAACGTGACGATATTCTAGCGGCCAAAGAAAACCTGGTGCAAACCATGAAAGAAATAGAAGAAACTGCCACGGCGCGTTTTCTGGAATCTTTTGCTCAGGTACGAGAGAACTTCATCAATGTTTTTCGAACGCTCTTCACAGAAGACGATTCCGCAGATTTGCTGCTCAGCAACCCTGACCATCCATTGGATTCAGATATTATCATCATTGCAAAACCCAAAGGCAAACGGCCACAGACCATCGCGCAACTTTCCGGTGGAGAGAAAACGCTCACGGCCATCGCCTTGCTTTTCGCGCTTTACTTGCTCAAACCCGCGCCGTTCTGTATTTTCGATGAGGTAGATGCGCCATTAGATGATGCAAACATTGAGAAATTCAACCGCATCATTCGGCAGTTTTCTAAGGAATCGCAGTTTATCGTTGTGACCCACAACAAAGCAACTATGGCAGCCGTGGACACTATTTACGGGGTGTACATGCCAGAACAAGGTGTTTCAGCGGTAACGCAGGTGGATTTTCGGAAATTGGGACATGAGGCTATGGTGTTTGAGGCAGGATAAATTCCATCACCATATCATTGGGTTCCTTCTGGCCATCATAAAGCCCGCCCCCCCTATTTTTACCATAAATAAGAATAATTTAAATATTTACATACTTTTGCAACATTACAGAAGCGTTTATCCTAAAAGATGAATCTATGTATTTATGCTTGCTTTTTCTGAATTAATCTAATCTTCAGGTAGTTCTATTGGCATTTTTGGTCGATTTTACAAGACGATACAAATAGGTGTAAGTTTGTATTATGCGCATTAAAATTATGGCCTATATATACTACCCGCAGAAAGACATCGTTCAGCATGAAAGGCATTATCATCAGTTTTTTTAATCTGCTAATTCTTCCCACATTTTGGTTCTTAATCTACACTTGCAGCCATGGATAGCTATTGCTATGTTGCTGTTCAGCTCCTTGAGGAGCACCGCCCAATGTTCCGCACCTAGCACTCTTTGGCTCGTGCCGCCTCTAACTTCCACTGCTTTGGTCCTGAAATGGACTACTGCTCCAGGAGGAACTCAATACCAGCTTCGGTACTGGGAAAATGCTTCCCCAACAGATAAAACGATCGTGGATAATTGCGGCCCTGCTCCATTTACCCTGAGAGGATTGCGAAAAAACACGGCATACACCCTCCAAATTCGCACTAAATGTGGCAACGTCAGTTCAGCTTGGGGGAATACAATCAATGCCTCAACCATAAACACTTCAGGTACTTGCAATACTTCTCCGGCAGGTGTAGTAGTTACGGCTGGAAGTTCTACTATTGTTATCAAGTGGACATCATCAGGGAGCCACACCATCCGATACCGCTTGGGAGGTTCAGGAGATTGGCTAATTCCGCCTGGTGCTGTATCTGTACAATCAGCACCATTTTCGATCCCTGGATTGTCACCAGGTAACTATCAGGTGGAAATTAAACGCAATTGTAGTGCGACCACTAGTATTTACCAAAGATACACGGCAATTATTGATGGCCCTTGCTTAGCCCCAATCACGCCGACGATCATTCCCGCCGCTACAAGTGTGATGGTGAACTTGCCCGCGGCAGCTGACGTGACGGGATATCAGGTTGAATATCGGCAGGGGACTTCGGGTAATTGGGAGAGTGGTGGAACTAACATTCCACCTTCTGTCTACTTATTAACCCCGCCCTTCCTCCATTCCACTACTTATCAGGTACAAATTCAAGCAAATTGCACGTTTGGAATCAGTCCTTTTTCTGCTCCGGCCACCTTTACCACCGATCAGGAAGATGGTTCTTGCCTGGCCAATAAGCATGCTGGAATAGATCTCGATGCTGGAGCAATCCAGCAAATCAACCAAACGCTTAATACACCCAGCCCGTTTTCATTTGGCTCCATGATCGGGGTGAATGACGGCGGCTTAGTTTTTAGATCATTCCAAAATGAAAGCTACAATCAGATTGCAGCATTGACCACCCAACTGCGGATTTTTCACACGATGGATGAAGATTTTAACGCTAATCCTGTGGATTATGCTTTGAATATAAAACCCAAAAATACTATCCCTGAGGGCACACCTGCTTTTACCGATCGAAACAAAGCCTTTTATTCAAAGTATCGGGAGACGCATGGCTTTGGCAACATTACAAGTGCCACAGAAATCTTACAATACTCGCCTCAAACCTGGAAAGAGAAGATTTACCAGGAAAGCGACTGGTCTTTGTCCGGTTCAGCGGGCATTATGCAAGCCTATGAAAATTACACCAAAACTTTTATTGACAAATTTGCCCCACCCAATGGGGTTGGCACCGAGATTCTCGCGTCCAATTATCAAGTAGGGAACGAACTATGGGATTATCCAGTAAAAGCAGATTACCACAGTTTGCTTCTGGGTGCCAGGAATGCCTTTTTGATTAAATATGGACCAAAGTCAGCCGGTGGTTGGAAAATGAAATTGATCGCTGGAGCATTTCAGGCTTATCGAGCGGGTAATTGTACTTCCATACTTCGAGATTTTTCCAATTGTAATAGCGACTTAACCCGACATGATTTCATTGGCGATTACCTGGAAGTGGCTGATTGCAGCCTTTTAAAGGATTTGGATGGCATTGATTGTCACCCGTATAGCTTTAAAGCAGGAACTGTTACCTGGACTTATCCGGAAGACCCAGAATCTGAAACCTGGCAGATCCGAAACCTCGCAGCTTGGTTGTTAGCCAATCAGAATAGCATGACTGGCGTACTTCAAAATACGCATTTGTGGAGTACGGAATATGGATTTGATAGCGATGGAGTGGGGGAGAAGACCCAATCGGCATATTTGCTCCGCGGGCTACTTATGCATAGTCGATACCATTACGAAAAGGTGTTTTTTTACAATGCCTATGACGTGGCAAGACCAACAGATCAATATTATTCCGGCTTATACAACAGTTCAGGGTTTTGGAGACTGGGTACGCATCCGGCTAATGCTGCCTGGGCATCTCCAATCGAAGCTTTCGGAGCTACCCCAAAACCCTCGTGGTTTGGGATGTTAGATTTTAAAGCCCGCTTTGGCAAACATGTATTTCAAAAAGCACTGGTAGAAGATAGTGAGGCCTTTGTCCTCTTAATTGCTAAACCTGATCAAACGGAGCCATACTTGGTATTTTGGTCGCCTCAGTACACCAATGACGGCAATATTAATCAGGATATACCGCTCCAAAAGACTATAGATTGGCTTGGCACATTCGCAAGTAATTTTACGGTGGATACCACCGTGGCGCATGTTTTTGCGGAAAGCAATACACCCGGTCAAACCTTTGAAGCTATCTCTGACCCACTTTGTGGCAGCCTGACCCTCAGCACGATTCGTCGGAACCCATCCTTCATCCGTTTGAAATCATGCCAGAATGTGACAAACCCTGGCAATGGCAATCGAGGGAGCATTTCCCCCAAACAGACCGATGCGGCTTTCAAATTTTCAGTAGCACCCAACCCTGGCACGGACCGTCTCGTATTAAAATATGAAGGCGCAACGGTAGCGCAGGCACATTGTAGATTGGTGGCCGCTACAGGTCAGATCATGTCTGCCCGGACTATTTCAGGATTAGAAAACCAACAGCAATTAGAGATAAATACCCAGGATTTGCCTCCAGGCATCTATTTTGTTTGTATGCAGACGGCAGAAGATGCCAGTTGGGTCATTTGGGAGCGTATTTGAGTGCTGAATTTGTCTCCTATCTTTCAAAAGCAACGATTAAGGTTTGGTGTTGAAATGCTTCGGTTACTTTCGACCCTAATATTAATATTTTATTTTTCCTCCTACTCCTTTGCCCGCTTTTAAAACTAGGATTCAATACTTTAACTCAACTTTTCCTTATGTTCAAAATTAAGACACAATTACTTTTCGCCATCCTTTTTTTGGTCTCTGGTGAATTATTCGCCACCCACATTGTTGGTGGCGGTATGACCTACGAATGCCTCGGCAATTCTGGCAATGGTAAACTTTATCGATTCACGATGAAGGTTTATGTCGACTGCTTCAATGGCCAAATTAGTTTTGATGCCTTTGCCCCAATCGCGATCTACATTGGTACAGAGCAATCGAACGAGCTTTTTACCAATTTTGAGATTCCTTTAACCTCAGAACAAGACATCACAGTCGCCCAACCTGATTGTATTGATAACCTTCCTACCATTTGTATAAAAGAAGGTATCTACACCTGGGAGCAGGTTTTGCCTGCGAGCAATCTGAGCTATTTTGTTGAATATCAACGGTGTTGCCGCACCAATGCGATTACAAACATTGTAGACGCTGCAGGAACCGGGGCTACGTACGTCGTAGAGATCACACCATTAGCTCAGCAATTGTGCAATAATAGCCCGACTTTTAACAACTTCCCTCCCGTACTCATTTGCAACAACTATCCGCTAGAAATAGATTACTCTGCAACTGATCCGGATGGAGACCTGTTGGTTTACAGTTTTTGTGCACCTTATGCAGGTGGTGGTAATTTTGGCGGCGGTTGTTTTTCACCAACACCTATTCCACCATGCCCCCCTCCTTTCCCTGAGGTGATTTTTGTAAACCCCGATTATTCGGCTACTGCGCCGATGGCTGGAAATCCAGTTGTGTCAATTGATGCACAAACTGGGGTAATCAGCGGTACGCCGCAACTGAATGGCCAATATGTAGTAGGCGTATGCGTACAGGAGTTTCGTAATGGGGTATTGTTGTCAGAAACCCGGCGCGATTTTCAGTTCAACGTTTCCCCTTGCGCCCCACAGGTTACAGCCTTGGTTCCTTATGATGAATTGGCAGGTATACAACAATATGTCATCAAAGAATGCGACGGCACAAAGACCATAACGATTGTCAATCAAAGCTTTGATATTTCCAACATCAGTAATTTTGAATGGACTTTTGATCTGAACAATGGAAATATTTTACAGAACAGCACAGATTTTGACCTAACCATAACGCTCCCCGATTTTGGAATTTTCACAGGCACTTTGGTGCTCAACCAGGGCTTGGATTGTGGAGATACAGCGTTTATTCAGGTAGAATTGTATCCACCAGCAACGCTCGAGCTTGGTCAGGATATTTTGGTGTGCAAAGACAGCACCATTGTGTTGGATGCTGGCACAGGTTTCGACCATTATCAGTGGCAGGACGGCTCTACCGCACAAACCTTTAGCGCAACAGCTACTGGTAATTACCATGTTGTCGCTACGGATGCCTGCGGAAATGTGTTGCTTGACTCTATTCGAATTACCCTCAGCCCAATTCCTGAGATTCAATTGGCAGATTTAACACTTTGTCCAGGGGAAGCGGTTACGCTTAGCGTTCCTGGATTTGCCCAGTATTCCTGGTCGCCAGCTGCCGGGTTGAATTGCACAAGTTGCCCTACAGTCATCGTACAGCCAGCAGCAAGCACTGCTTATTTCGTCTCAGCCATAAACCAGGACGGCTGCGAAACACAGGGGTCTTTTGAGGTCACGGTACTCCCTACGCCTATGATCACACGTGTGATCCAGTTTTTCCCGAATCAATCCGTCGTACTTGGAGGAGTGACCTACACCCAGCCAGATACGGTGGTGCTCAATGTGCCATCCACGACTGGTGGGTGCGATTCGTTGAATACCTATATATTAGAACTGCTCCCAACGGCAATTACCATCCAGTGTCCTGACAACATTACTGTGCCACTGCCTAATAACGCAGCTGCAGCAACTGTAAATTACACAAACCCAAGCGCTTCTACTGACTGTCCAGGAACACCTCTTGTTGAACTTACCCAAGGACCTGCTTCTGGTGGAGCTTTTCCAGCGGGGGTAAATACGGTTTGCTACACAGCATCCAATACCTGTGGAGACACAGCGTCTTGTTGCTTTACGGTACATGTAACCACACTTGACCTTCAATGCCCGGCAAACTTGACCGTTGCCATGCCAAACAACGCTACCGCAACTGCGGTAAACTATGCGCTCCCTACGGCCACAAGCGATTGTCCAGGTGCTACGCCCACCATTTCATTATCGCAGGGGCTTGCTTCTGGCGGGAATTTCCCGGCGGGCCTCAGTACGGTTTGTTACGCTGCTTCCAATACTTGTGGAAATAATGAAACTTGTTGTTTCACCGTCAAGGTTACCACGCTTAATGTTCAGTGTCCGGCAAATTTAACGGCTCAACTAGCTGTGGCTGAAACAGCCGCTGTAGTGAACTATGCTGCACCAACGTCCGTCACCGACTGCCCTCCAGCTACGCTAAACCTGTTGCAAGGTCAAGCAAGTGGCGGCACTTTTGGCTTGGGACTCAATAAAGTATGTTATGAAGCAACCACCTCTTGTGGAAACCGGGATACTTGCTGTTTCAACATAACAGTGTTGAATGCCGCAGCCGCTTGTGATATCAAGACCTTGGGTTGTATGCGATACGAATTGTTAGATATCCGATTGGACTCTATCAAACAGCCGAGATTCCGGATTCGTATCACCAATTTTTGCGCTTCTGAATTAGATTATGCCATGATTGAATTGCCCCCAGGCATTGTGGGTGTCACGCCTATAAACGGCGGTATCTACACAGCTCCTAACACAGGCAATCAATACCTGGTACGGAATCCAAATGCTTCTCCGTTTTACTCCACCCGTTATCGTTCGGTGGGCGTTGGTATAAACAACAATCAATCTGATGTTTTGGAGCAGCGACTACCACAGCAGTCCTTCCCAAACAATTATATCCACATGAACGCCAAGCTTAAAAACGGCCAGTCGTTTGAAGCATATCTAAATACGTTCAACTGCCCAGTACAGCCATGGGCAGGCTCTAGGGAGGAAGGAAGTATTGAATTAGTAGATGAACAGGGCAGAGACCTCAAGTTCTCGATCCGGCCGAACCCGAATGACGGCTTATTGTTCGTCGACTTAAGTCAATGGCTGGATCAATCGGTACAAATTCAAGTACTGAATGCGCAGGGCCAATTGGTGCTGAATCGCTTCGAGGTTGGTACCGAATGGCTTGAATTGAATATGAGTCCTAATTTGCCAAATGGTTTGTACTATTTAATGGTGAAGCCAGCTGGTGGAGAGAAGATGGCGACTAAATTTGTTCTGGCGAGATAAGTGATGAAGGTTGCGCTTCTAGCGTGGTTTTGATTACTCGATAAAAAACAAGAGCTGTCCTGGATATGGGGCGGCTCTTGTTTTTTTTAGGCAAATTCAAGGGGGCAGATTGGAGAATAGTTGGAGAACAATACCTAACCCCCGCCTCCCTTGCAGGGCGGCGTTAAATCGTCGATCTTCCCGTTACAGTCGTTGTCTATCCCATCGCACTGTTCCACCGCGCCGGGATGCACCGCGGCATTGTTGTCGTCGCAATCCTCGAAGCTTAGGAATCCGTCGTGGTCGCGGTCTTTGTAAAAATAGGTTTTGGCTAGTTGAAATGCCCCAATTCCGACTTCGTCGCCGATAAGCCGTCCGGGTATATCGTCGAAGGGCGCGTTGGTGCCACTCCAGATGCGCGACAGACTTGCCTGATCGGCGGCATCTCGATAAGTGGCCCATTGCAAGGAAACGTCAACAGTGGGGCCTTTTTCTATGCGCAGAAATTGACTATCGGCTTTAATAATAAACTCGCCCAGGCCGCCCGGGAAATAGACATCACCTGTCAGGAGGCTGAGGGTCGCTGCTGCCGAATGGGAAAAGGCGGCATGCCCAGAGACAAAACCTGAAAATGTTGGAGAAATGAACGTTTTTGGCTGGTATGGAAACCAGTTTTCGGCCAAGCCCCAGCCTACGCCAGCAGTTTGGGTTTTTGGGTCTGTTACTGCGAACGGGCCTTTCCAGGCATAAAACTTGATTTTGCCGAGGTTGATATTTTTTGGGCCGACCAGAGGATCGCCCTTTTTCACTAACTCGATTCGTCCGGGCATAAGCGGAATACCTGCCGGATGATATGAGAGCTGGTTTGGGTCTGTGCTTTGTCCTCGGGTAGCCATATAGCGAAGTGCCGTAATCGGGCGTGCCCCTTCGTACCACCCTTTGATCCCCCAGGATACTATGGCCGCATCATGAAGGGCGGCGCCGAGCGCAAAGCTGGCCTTCACATCCCACTCTAGGTCGCTCATCAGGTGGCCTTTGCCATTAAACTTTTTAACCAGTTCCGCCCGATCACTGACGTAGTTCAACAGCACCAGCCAATGCCCGGGCGGGGTTTCTTCGCTTGGGCCTTCTGCCCAATATTGCACCGCTGCACGGATAAAATCACCGCGCAGTGTGAGCTTAGGTGAATATGGTTGTCCGGTTTGGGGGTTTACCACATGTCCTGTACCAGGGTCGCGACCAGTTTGAAGTCCGTAAAAATCGGGCAATTCCGACAGGTTTCGAGGATATTTTTGCACGTTGCCCATGCGCCCCGGAGAGACCTCCCAGCGGGTGGTATCTTCGGGGTTCAACAAGGAAGACCAAGCTGCTACCAAAGCATAATTCCACAGATAATCCTTCGATGTTCCGCTTCCGTTGAGCGTATCCAGACGCGGAAAAAAATCTTTACCGGGGTCTTGGTAAAGGAAATAGTTATGTCCGTTTCGGTTGTAGGTTCTCCGATCTTGCCTTTTCAGGGCGAAGGGTTTTACGCGGCCCCAATCGGAGCCTTGGAAGCTTTGGGTGCCTGTGAACCTGTGTCGGCCGTCCTTGTCCACGGAGTCTATCAGCGAGGAATATGTGCGTCCCAGGCAATTGCATTCGAGTATAGGATATCCGTCAAGATCACTGGCACTCTTCAATTTAAGCGGTTGCCAGTGATTGGGGTCAATTCCCTTTCCCGGACCGGGATCAACGACTTCCATGGGCGGATTCAGGGGTCGGAAAGTAGGATCTACATAATTACTTTCTTCGTAAGCACCATCCTGTCCCCCCATTTGCAGGACGCATTGGGCAATATAGCTGCCAAGGGCTGCTGGTGAGCCGGAGGTATAATCGGAGGAATAATTGCGAGAGTCATACCCGTGTGCCTTCATAATTCCCCGGAATCGATCCACGGAGAGCGTGCCTTGTGGAGAATGTGAAAAGCGGGCCAGCAAAAAACGATAGGCTGCAAAACTCATGGCTTCTTTGCGCGCGGCTTCCACATCTGCAGGCTTGGGCACGCCCTTGCAGGGACAATAAAAACCATCTATAGTTTTACCAAGTAAGTAAGGAGTAGCCTCATCGTCATAAGCAGCCCAGGCATCATACATCGCCACCGAAAAATGAAAGATATTGCGGGCCTGAACGTGTGGACGAGCAAGGTCTTCTTGCATGGTTTTTAACAGCGCCTCGTTCCATTCGCGCATGATCGAGTGTTGCTGCGCGGCAAGTGGCTGGATAAAAAGTGTCGCTATAAAAAGCGTGGCGATTATTTTTAAAGGCAGGTGGTGCATGTTTGCAGGCAATTTGGATATTGAACAAGGTGATAAAACTGGACGAAGGTACTGCGTAGTGGCACTTTCTATAACCATATAGAACTCAGACAGAACAACCATGCGTGAGGAGGCCTTCTTCTACATTTGCCAATCCGTGATAAAATTCCCTCCACTTCCAAAACTCGGTTTACTTTTGAAACTTAAAATCAAATACTCACACATTCTTTTTCCACCAGCCTTAACCAACAAATTATATGTCGAAAAACGTCAGAAATCTGTCGTTTCGCAAAGGATTGGACGATAACCTGTTCGAACATCTGGCTGAAGCGTATTCAGGAGATAAGGGCTTGGACCAGGACACCCTGCATACCATTGCTGATAAATACCTGATTGGCAATGCGAATGTCTACGGCGCAGCTACTTTTTATGATTTTCTGAATCCAGAAAAAAGCAATAAAAAAGTGTTTTCATGCGCAGGGAGCGCCTGTATGCTCGCTGGCACCCAACTCTGGCTCCATAAAACGCTGGAGGAACATTTTGAACCTTCGGAGATCGGTGAAGTGTATTGCTTGGGGCGTTGTTACGAAAACAACGCATTTCATTATCAAGGACTCAATTATTCCGGGGATGCGGCAAACCAAATTGGTCAATTGAAAGCTGGTGCTGTCAAAAACCTTCCAGATCATTACAACGTAGGATCACTTGGAACAGGCTTGCTCACAGCCGATAGTCCCAATACGGATGACTGTATACAAACCCTCGCCCGTCTTCTAGAAAGCGACCAAGATATTTTGCTGGAAGAGGTTTTTGTTTCCGGTCTTCGGGGCCGGGGCGGAGCTGGATTCCCCCTGGCAGTCAAACTTGCAGGCGTAAAAAAAGAAGTCGCCGATCAGAAATTCATCGTTTGCAATGCCGACGAGGGCGACCCTGGAGCATTTTCAGATCGGTATCTGTTAGAAGAAAAGGCACATTTAGTCCTGTTTGGCATGGCTATCAGTGGCTATATTAGTGGTGCTCAGGGTGGGGTAGTGTACATCCGGGCAGAATACCCTGAAGCTATTGAAATTTGCAAAAAGGCTATTGAGCCGTTCAATCGGATGTTCCCGTTTACCAAAAAAAATGGCGAAACGGTCAACTTCAAACTTTACGTAGTAAAAGCCCAAGGCGCATATATCTGTGGAGAAGAGACCGCGCTATTGTCGTCTCTTGAAGGACTAAGACCAGAAGTACGAACCAGACCACCGTTTCCGGTACAATATGGTCTTTTCGGAATGCCCACAGCCGTTAATAATGTAGAGACCCTGGCTAGCCTCCATGCAATTCTGGTCAATGGCGGCGCCGCTTTTAAAGCGATTGGAACAGCTAAATCTTCGGGCACTAAATTGCTCTCGCTCGATAGTCATTTTAACCGCCCAGGCCTGTATGAGGTTGA
Organism: Chitinophagales bacterium; assembly: GCA_038327555.1. Lineage (GTDB taxonomy): Bacteria > Bacteroidota > Bacteroidia > Chitinophagales > Saprospiraceae > M3007. The sequence goes on along the minus strand of JBBQLD010000054.1, from coordinate 620 downwards.
TATGGGAACGCCTTTATCTAGGGTAATCCACGAATTAGGCGGGGGAATGAAAGAACCTGTCAAAGCCTATCATATTGGTGGGCCGCTTGGTGGCTTGGTTCCGATGAGCAAAGTGGATGACCTTACCATTGATTTTGAAACTTTTGCAGCCAATGGGTTTTTATTGGGACACGCATCCATTTTGAGTATTCCGGCACGGTTTCCGCTAGTTGAATATTTGGAGCATTTATTCGCCTTTACCGCCCACGAAAGTTGTGGGAAGTGTTTTCCATGTCGAATAGGTTCTGTGCGTGGGAAAGAGCTGCTGCAAAAAGCTCGAACCAGTGATTACAAGATTGACCGAACACTTTTTGATGACTTGATCGACACCTTGGAAAAAGGCTCGCTTTGTGCACTGGGTGGGGGATTGCCCCTGCCAGTGAAGAATGCGTTGCATTATTTTCCGGAGGAGTTGGGTTGGTATTTTAAGTAACTTACGATTTTTTTTTGATTTCCGATATCCGATATACAATTTTTGATTTCCGATCGGATGTATGAATTTTGATCTGCTGCCATCGCACAAAATTGTATATCGGATATCGGAAATCAAAAAAAAATCGTAAGTTACTTAAAATACCAAC
>JBBQLD010000053.1:0-15802 GCA_038327555.1 Chitinophagales bacterium | reverse complement strand
GAGATTACAAGGGAGAGTTTGTGACCCCGGGCGTGTTTGTCTGGTGGGCTGAAGTGGAATTGATTGACGGACAAAAGTTGCTCCTCAAAGGGGATGTGACAGTGGTGCGTTAAGTACTACAGCCAGAGAGTTTGTAATATTATATGGCCTTCGAGATTTCTTTTGAATCTCAAAGGCCGTTTTTTTTGACTTTATTCTAGAAAGGGTACACATTTTCCTGCCTTGGAGCCAAATGCTATATTATTGGCGGAAAAACCAGTCAATAACTCGAGTAAACATGCTAAAGCTGGGTTGTCTTACTGACGGGATCTGTCCGCATCAAGTGCGCTTTGGTAGCGTGGATGCCGTTTTGAGTGCTTGAAATGCATGCGCTCTAGTAAAGCGCACTTGATGCGGACAGGTCTCGTCAGGAAGACAACCCACGTTATACTTAAATCCAACTTAGAGGCTTCGCTTAGATTGCCGACAAAAGCAATTCATGGGCGACCTTAGTTTTCTTTTCTGAACGTTCAAGGAATGTTCAATCTGATTTAAATGAAAAATGTGTACCCTTTTTAAGCTTATTTATACTTTTGACCCGATTTGAAGGTTTAGGTTTCTTATTATGTTTGAACACAAGTCCCAAGCGCTATTGCCAAGGCGTCATTTTATAAATAGGGTGCTGCGCTATTCAGGCGTTGCAGTGCTGATTATTGGTGTTTCGCTACTAATCGGCATGATTGGTTACCGATATTTAGGCGAAATAGGTTGGATAGAATCTTTTTACAATGCCTCAATGATTCTGACAGGCATGGGGCCTGGTTTGGATATTGAAGCCTTACCGATCCAAAAGCGAGCTGGAGTTCAAATTTTTGCCGGGTTTTATGCGCTGTATAGCGGGGTGGTTTTCCTTGCTGCCTCGGGTTTGATCTTGTCCCCATTGTTACATCGATTTTTTCATAAGATGCATTTGGAGTTTGAGGAGTGAAGGCAGGGAATCAAGCTAATGAAAACACCTGATTATCTACATGTTGGGTGCGCGTAAAAATATCGAATATCGAACACCGAATGTCGAACGCCGAATATCGAACACCGAATATCGAACACCGAATATCGAACACCGAATATCGAACACCGAATGTCGAACACCGAATATCGAACACCGAATATCGAACACCGAATATCGAACGCCGAAGTGAGCCAGGAAAGAAGGGCTTCGAACTTCCCTTAACCCTCCCAAAATCAACTGTGCTAAAAATTGCCTTCTCGCCCATTTACAAATACGAACTTCCGGAAGGCCATCGCTTTCCTATGGCGAAGTATGAGCTTCTACCGGAGCAGTTGCTTTGGGAAGGAACCGTCAGTGAGCGCAACTTTTTTCATCCCGAGTTACTGACGGAGGAACTTGCACTGCTTACACATACCCCAGAATGGTGGGCAAAAATGAATGAGCTTCGGCTTTCAGAAAAGGAAATTCGCGCGATTGGATTCCCGATCAATGAACATTTTGTTCGGCGCGGACGTCACATCTCAAATGGCACACTAGAATGTACGCATTGGGCTTTGCAGTTCGGGTGCGCAATGAATATAGCAGGAGGCACCCACCATGCTTTTGCAGATCGGGGCGAAGGATATTGCTGCTTTAATGATCAGGCCATAGCGGCCAATTGGTTGTTGCAGCAGGGTTTAGCCCTTAGAATTCTGGTGGTGGATTTGGATGTACACCAAGGCAATGGCACGGCTAAAATTTTTGAAAACGAACCCCGAGTATTTACCTTTTCTATGCACGGGGAACGGAATTACCCCATCCGGAAAGAAACCTCTGACCTCGATATTGGCTTGCCAGATGGTACAGAAGACTCATTTTACCTAAAAATTTTACGCGAAACGTTACCACGGATTGTGGACGAATTTCAGCCAGATTTTGTCTTTTATCAGAGCGGAGTAGATATTCTGGAGTCCGACAAACTGGGCCGTTTAAGCATAAGCAGAGCAGGATGCCGCGAGCGGGATGAGGTAGTACTATCCTGCTGTAAGGCCAACCAATTGCCAGTCGTGGTCAGCATGGGTGGCGGCTATTCTCCAAGAATTGCAGACATTGTAGAGGCACATGCCAATACATTTCGGGTAGCACAAGAGGTGTTTTTTTAGAATTACCTCAAGCGATCCAAGCCGTATTTTTTGATTACCCGCCGTATTTTGTTGGCCCATTCTGGATCAGCAGCATAGCCGGGTTCCTTTTTGACGGGATCAGCACTCATAGCTTGGAGGAAACATTCCAAATCGGAAGCAGGGCAAGCCAAGGCATCTCGAAACCATTTTCGGCTGTTCAGGAAGGCCGCAAAATCACGTACGGCCTCGCGCGGACTGCTGTATTTTCTAAAAGGCGAATCGGCACCCTCATGCCACATAAAAAAGGTCTCGCCATGCCAAATCTTAGTCGCACGCATCCCAAAGGGGTTTTTGGCATTCTCGTACAAATAACTCGTGAAGCCTGCACTCTCCAAAATGGCAATGCCGATAAATGCAGTAGCCGGCACACCTTCGTCGCGCTCCATTTGTTTAGCTTCTCGGATAAATCCTTCCACCAAATCCACTGGTGCTCCGAATGAATCGGATATCATTTGGGCCACGTCATGAATGGCTTTCAAATCAAGTGCTTCACGCTGATTCGGAGCACCTGTTTGGGGGCTTGCAGTACCGATAAAAAAGAAAATGAAAAGGGGGGCGAGAAAGATTTTCGGATTAAAAATTAAAGCGTTTGAATCGGCAATCATCTTTGGAAGGTGTTTGTTTGTTTTGAAAAGCTACAGCACGCGGGATAACTTCATATGGAACGGGGAAACCGAAATTGGTCACCTTCATTACACCATGAGAGAACTCATTTTTTGGGGTAAAAGTACTTCTTCATAAATTGTAAACAAGAAGCCAGGTAAGCATCCGTGGGTAATAAAAGCAATCAAAATGTTTTTGCAGGTTTGTGGGTCGTAAATGAGATAGCCTAACATTACAAATTCTCGTATTTTTGTGTGGATTCAAAAACTTTTATCCTGATGCGTAAAAAAAACAAGTTAATTACGGAAAATCAACCTTCGCCTCGGCTCAATTCGATGCCCCGCGATTGGTATGTGTGGCTAGTAATGTTTGCTGCAGTAGTCCTTTATGCGGCTACATTCGGTTTTGACTTTGTTTTAGACGATGAAATCATGACGCGCAACAATGCGTTCGTTAATAAAGGGATCGCAGGAGTAATGGATATTTTTACGCACGGAACGCTTTATGGGTTCAATGGCATGAATGATCAGTCTTATCGACCGCTGACGTTGGTCGTTTTTGCTTTAGAAAAAACCATGTTTAAGGGCACTGCGGGATCCTATCACTTTTTTAATGTGTTTTATTATGCTTTAGCCAGCGGTGTTTTTTACCTTTTTTTAAAAAAAGCATTGAGTCGTGAAAGTATGATTCCATTGTTGGCGGCCTTAATTTTTGTTGCACACCCAATTCACACAGAGGTAGTTGCCAATATAAAAAGCCGCGATGAAATATTAAGTTTTCTATTTGCAACAGGGAGTCTCCTATACGTACTAAAATACGCCTTGGATGGAAATAAGCGCAAAGATTTAATCCTCAGCTTGGTCTGCTATCTTGCCGCTACACTGTCCAAAGAAACGGGTTTAGCTATGTTAGGGCTAGTTCCTTTGACGCTTTGGTTTTTCACCAATCAAAAACCAAAGCGTATCGCAAGTATTTCGGCCTTATACTTAATACCTGTAGCCATATATTTCCTTATGCGTGGTAATGCAATGGACAATATGTTTTTTGCTTCAGATATCAATGATCTTGTCAACAATACACTCTCTGGAGCCAAGACTGGCGGTGAATGGTTTGCCAGCCGAATCATGATATTAGGAAAGTATTTGAGTTTATTGATTTTCCCACATCCTTTAAGTTATGATTACTCCTATAATCAGGTGCCATTGGTAGGATTAAGCGATCCGGGGTTCTTGATTTCAATAGTAATTCATTTGTTATTGGCAGTTATTTTCCTTTGGGGGCTTTTATCCAAAAAAATATATGCTTACGCTATCGGATTTTATGCTGTGATGCTGGTTTTGGTTTCCAATTTTCTAACGCCAATTGGCGCAACAATGGCTGAAAGGTTTTTATTCAGTGCCTCTGCTGGTTTTTGTTTGGCTTTAGGTTGGGGAATGGTTGCATTGGCTCAAAAATTTCAAATTTCAAAGCGCATTTTATATGGTTTAGTGGGGGGAATATTGCTCTTGTATACGGTCAAAACCTACACCCGTACTCAAGTATGGGCTTCGCAAGAAAAACTGTTCACATCTGGACTGGATACAGCCCCAAACAGTGCCCGAGCGCAAAATCATTATGGCTCATACTGGCGTAAGTTGGCAGAGGGTATGCAAAATCCAGCCGATAAAAACAGGATAGAACCCTTTTCAAAAGCTGCAATTTATTATCAGAAGGCCTTAGAAATATACCCTGCATATTCAGAAGCACAATACAATCTCGGAGTTACATACATGGCACTCCGTAAAACAGAGGATGCCCGAATAGCCTTCGAAAAAACATTGAAAATAGATTCCACTTATGAGGGGGCACTTAATAACTTAGCCATTATAGCTTTCAATAACAAGGAGCCTCAGAAGGCCCTAGATTACTGGGATAAACTTTTAGCCTTTAATCCAAACAACTTTGACGCACTGCAAAACTGCGGCGCGGTTCAATTCAATGCCAATAATCCTAAAAAAGCCTTAGAATATTTTGAACGTGCTTTTAAAATCAATCCAAAACACGAGGGCGTGAATCAAAACATTCAAAAAGCGAAAACGAAACTCGCTGAACTTGATGAATTTCGATAGATTTAATGCTTGATAATTGGACAAAGAACGCTGCCTGTTTTACCATCTAACAAAAGCCAGTATTGACCTGGCGTAAATGCACTTAAATCAAATTCCGCCTCCGTCGTAGGTAAAAAACGCCATGTTTTTTCAGTTTCACCATCGGCAACGATTAGTGTTGCGTTTTCAATTGTTTCCGCTGTTCGGATGCGGACCAGCCCAGTAGTTGGGTTGGGCGCAATTTCGATTTTGCCTAATGGATTCGGATTTTTAGTCGCATTTGTTGATAAGCCCTTTCCAATCGTGTATTCCCCAGGAATAAGATGGGTCGGACGCAATTGACCATACTTATCCATGGTAGAGCCCAGGGTGATTTTGGTATAAGTAGGCCATTGTTGCCAAGCATAGCCAGCTCCGGGACGATAAAGCAACAATACACTGTCTTCTGAAGAACTTGTACCTGCGAACAACTCGGTATCTAATTGGTCTCCAGATCCGCGTCCATCATATATAAGCGTAGCCTGTGCGTCAAAACCAGCTGGAAAGGCATTGCTATCAGTCCATATAGACCAGTAGCGGTTGGTTAAGATATAGCCATTCGGATTGGCTCCGGCATTATCCGGTGCAGCGAAGTGATGCTCCACGCGGAAAAGCGCAGAATCAGGGCCAACGCTATTGACTGTAAGGTTAAGTTTCGCTGCTCCAAAGTTAGTGCCGCCAGTAGTTTTGATTGTTTTTTCGCCTTCAGACCGGGCCTGTAGGAGCTTTACATTGGTGTTGACAAAAACGGTTTGAGGTGCAGGTCCCCAAGCTGTAAACTGAAACTCTAGCATCGAATTTTCTCCTGAAACGGTTCCACGGCTATACTGGCGTTGCCCGTCGCTCATCAAAAAAGTAAATTCCAAAGGCACATTGTGGTGAAAATGTGGTGCGCCACGCAATTTTTGCTTGACAAAAACCTGCGCGATAGTTGGGGCATCAAAAGGTGAAAAAATCAACTTTAGCGAATCCACGGAATAATCAGGATACCCTCCGGCAAACACCCAATCCTCAAAAAAATCATGCAGATCTTCGCCTGTTGCAACCTCGAGTTTGTCGCGTAATTCGGTACTGCTCCAATCGTCGAACTCAGTCTGTGATAAAGCTGCTCTGCAACCAGCCCGAAACAGCGAATCGCCTAGATACCCACGCAAATTATGGGCAATCGAAGCACCTTTATTGTAAACATGCGTACCGTAAGTTAGGCTGTGTGGCACACCAGAGACTGCCAGGTATCCACCTTCTGAGATGTGGGCATTTTGTAAAACATTTAGATGGTTGGCGCGGACGGCATTTCGAAAAGCGGTTTGGCCATATACTTTTTCCGTAAAAATATGCTCAGAATAACTCGCCCAGCCCTCGTTGAGCCACATGTCTTCAGCCGTGGAACAGGTTGCGAGATCGCCCCACCACATGTGGCTAAGTTCGTGTGCCCATAAGGTTTCGTAGTTCAACGTACCGTCAATATATACTCTCCCAATTGCGATGTTTGTGGCATGCTCCATTGCACCTGAATTAAACGGTACGAGCGAGTAGCCTATTTTATTCCATCGATACGGTCCATACCAGTATTCAAAAGCTTCAATAGCTTTGGGTAAATTGATAAAAGTATTGCGCACTTTGTTGGTATCGGCTGGAGCGGCGGCAATTTCTACGGCTATTGGGCCGATTTCGCCGGGATAAGTTCTTTTAAAGGAGGTGTAGGGGCCTGATGCAAAGCATGCCAGGTATGAAGGAATTGGTAGCGGATTTTCCCAGTGTCGTGAAACTCCGCCAGGAATATTCTCCTCCTGCGTTAATTGACCATTGCTATATCCAAACTTGCCGCTTGCACTCAGAATAGTTACCCCAAAAGCACATCTTTCCACAAAATTGTCAAAACAAGGAAACCATGCCCGACCAAAGGAGTGAGGATCTGCAGCAAAGCCCACGCCGAGGTTAAACGTGTAACCACCTGTGTTGTAATAGCCTCCCCATCCGCTTGCATCTGTGGGCGGAATACCTCGATAATAGATGGTTACAAAACTTTGATCATTGGTGGGAAGTGCTTGTGAAAAATTGATTATTAGAGAATTGCCCACCTGAGAAAAGGCCAATTGAGGGCCGCCAGACTTTTTAACCGAGTCCACAGTCAGGCCTTCCAGATCCAACCGGATAGCGTTGACACCCCCAACTTTGCCCTGTAGAACGAGTTGGCATTCCGCTTTGATCTGTGGTACACCCAGCAGATTAAGGGTAATATTGGTACGAATGATGTCTATTGAATCGCTACGCCCATCCTCCAGATTGAAACAATTGGGTGCAAAAAAAGTATGCTTATGCCCGCACCATTCGTGCGATTCAAGCATTTTTTGAGAAAAAGATAAGTTTGGGAGAAGGAGCAGGGTGAAGTAGAGTATTGTGCGCATCGGTAAGTATTTGTGTAAAATCTAGTACGGTCTTCAAAAAATTATGAGGGTTGAAATGCAAAATCACTGTTTCCAAACCCCGCCTATGCCTAAAGCAAATAGCTGTTTATTCATGGATGGAATATCGGTTTCAAGTATTTCCATTGCCCTGGCTTTGAGTTTAGCCCATTCAAGATCAAGCACTTTCTTCAGATCCAGGGAAGGTTGATTCACGGACGGAAGGTCGCTTTCTGTTTGATTGATGAGAAAAACATAATCTGCGGTAAACTTATTTGGGAAGTTCTCGACATCATCATAAGCCTTCGATTTTCGTTGCACCATGTCTTCATCCCAAGCCTTCATTTTATCGATCATTGCCGCTCCTGCGGTATGAATTGTCTTGAATTTGGCGTCGTTAGGTAGATTGGCCAGCAATTGAGCCATTTGTTCCCGCTTGGCGTAGATCGTATTCACCAGTTCGTGCATTTGAATGAATTCATTTTCCATTTGCTGCATTACCTGATGGTAGGCGGTGTAAGTGGCTAAATCTGTGGAATACAATGGGTTGGGTAATATTTCGGCGGAGCTTGAAACCTGCATTTCGCCCGCTTTTAAGTTGAATGAATATTTCCCAGGTATGGCTTTATGCCCTTTATAGCTACATTCATAATAAGCATCTGGAACGCCTTTTGTGGTAGGGTAGCGCATATCCCACACGATGCGATTGAGCCCTTTTTGGGCTGTTAATGTTGGGTTTTCAGGCGGGCCGCCATCCCATTTTTTATACAAGCTGTCTTTTTTGGAACTGAAGCTGCGTACCAAATTGCCTGCGGCGTCCTCGATCTCGAGGGTGAGTGTTGAATTAAGCGTATCTGGCAAATAATAATAAATTACTATGCCATTCGCAGGGTTAACGCCTTCCATTGAAGTAGTTCCTGTAAATTTCTCATCAGTTTTATCCAATTCGCTTCTACCATTGGCTAGGAATGCATTTTCGGGCTGGAAAATGGTCGTGGTTTTGAGCTCTTTTCGATATTGCCGGATTAAACCTAAGTCATCCAAAATCCAAAATGACCGGCCTGATGTTGCGGCAATCAAATCATCCTGATGAATTTTAAGGTCAGTAATAGGTGCTATCGGCAGATTTAATTGAAAGGAAGACCAGTCTTTTCCGCCATTCCAGGAAACAAACACACCTAATTCCGTGCCGGCAAAAAGTAAATCCTTTTGTTGTACATCTTCCCGAACTACCCTCGTAAACGCGTTGTTTGGTATTCCGTTTACAATCTTGACCCAGGTCTTGCCATAGTCTGTAGTCTTATATAAGCCAGGGGTATGATCATTGAATTTATAGCGCGTAGTAGCAATATAAGCTGTTGCTTTATCGTGTGGCGATACCTCAATAGCATTGATCAGGCATTCTTGCAAACCAGTTGGGGTTACATTTTCCCAGTTTTTGCCACCATCCTTAGTTATATGTACGAGTCCATCATCGCTCCCAGTCCAAATAACCCCTTTCTCCAGCGGCGATTCCAGGATATAAGCGAGCGTCCCATAGTTTTCAGCACCTACCGCTTCATTTGTAAAAGGCCCACCACCTTTGCCTTGTTTTGCCTTTTCATTACGGGTTAAATCGGGCGAAATTTCTGTCCAGGTTTTGCCCATATCACTCGTGCGCAAAACATACTGTGCGCCGTGGTAAAACGTACCCGGTTCGTGCTTTGACCATACAATTGGTGCGTTCCAATTGAATCGGTATTTCATATCTTTTGCATCGCGCCCTAAATACTGGATGGGTGCAGCCATAACATTTGTTCCGGCTTGTGCTTTGGTATCCAGTAGCTCAATCGTACCCTGATAACTACCACCCATCACATATCGAGGGTCATCAGGATTAAAGGCTAAAAACGCGCTTTCTCCACCCGCTGAATACGTCCAACTTGCGGTACTGATGTGGCCACTGCCCAATTCGCGGTGGGCAATCGAAACGGAAGAGTTGTCTTGTTGTCCACCATAAATCCGATATGGAAATTGATTGTCAACATTGATTCGGTAGAATTGTGCAGTAGGCATATTGTCTTGCGAACTCCATGATTTGCCGAAATTGAACGTGATCGCTGCTCCACCATCATCGGCAATGATCATATTTTTGGAATTCTTCGGGTTGATCCAAAGATTGTGGTAGTCGCCATGTGTGCCAGAGATATCCTCCCAGGTTTTGCCACCATCTGTGGAGCGCATGGAAGGGGCACTCAAAACATATAAAGTGTTTTCATTCAAAGGATCCACAAATAGTTCGATGTAATACCAGGCGCGTTGAATTAAGCGGTGGTCATTTGTCACACGCGACCAGTTTTTTCCGGCATCAGTTGAGACAAACAAGCCCCCGGCTTCTTTATCAGAATCACTTTCTATCAAGGCATACACCATCTCAGCATTGGAGCGACAGACAGCAATGGCCATTTTGCCCATTTCTTTGGGCAGGCCTTCAGACATTTTTTCCCAATGCTCTCCAGCATCAGTGGATTTATACAATCCGCTTCCTGGGCCGCCACTGATGACTTTCCAGGGCAACCGGCCATGCTCCCACATTGCGGCATATAGAATTCTTGGATTATTCATATCCATAGACAATTCCGCACAACCTGTTTTGTCATCGACATACAGTACATTTTTCCAAGTGGTGCCGCCGTCTGTTGATTTATAAATGCCCCTTTGGGTAGACTTGCTGTAGAGTGCCCCTTGTGCGGCTACAAAAACCGTATTTGGATCTTTGGGGTCGATTACGATTCGAGCTATATGTTGCGTCAAATCAAGGCCCATTTTTTTCCAGGTTTTGCCCGAATCGGTAGATTTATAGACTCCATCGCCGTGATGGGTCATTACTCCTCTGATAGCGTGTTCGCCCATACCGACATAAATGACATTTGGATCGTTTTCGGCAACAGCTACAGCCCCGACAGATCCTGTTTTGAAGAAACCGTCAGAAATGTTCGACCAGTTAATCCCCATATCTGTTGTTTTCCAGAGGCCACCTCCTGTAGTACCCATATAATAGGTATAAATATCATCGACTACGCCTGTTGCTGTAACGGAGCGGCCACCTCTGAATGGTCCGATATTGCGCCATTTGACGGGTTTGAAATTGGTATTCAGGTCATTTGCCGCAGAATCCTTTTTGATTTGAGCATTTACAGTAAAAAATGTGAATATCAAGCTGAACAAAAGAAGTAGGTGCTTATTCATTTTTAGCATGTGAAAGTGCTTGTTAGCAAGATTTGAAATTACTTTAGAGGCTTGGATAAGGTGGCCAAAGGTAGTGTGTCAAAAAATTAGTTTGAAAGAAAAAGAAGGCCTCGTTGTTTCATGCTTAAGCGACTTATTGGGTGTTTTTTTAAAGTGCTGATTTATATGACAATCTCGTGAATATCCCCGTTTTTTATCGTCTTAGGTTTGCACCCGGTTTTGGACGGTCTCCTGTTTTTGGAAAAAACCACTCGTCCAACTGAATCAAATTTTTTCACACCATGCATATTACAAACACAAAAAAAGTACTCCATTTTCTCTCGATCGTAGCACTCGCAGTGGTCGTTTCTCTCGGCGCTTGTAGGGAAGAAGATCCTAAAATCACAAAGGTTTATGGTACCATCACCCTCGACAATGCAGCTGCCTGGGCCACTTGGCAGGACAGCGGTGAGGTACAACTCACTCTTTTTCCTAAGTTTAGCCTTGACCCACTTGCTGGTTGGGGAGCAGTACCAGACAATTTCTTTGGGCCTAATATATTAGGCGGTACCTATGCTGTCGGAGCACCGTACAACTCACAAAACCCGCTCATTCTCACGTACGTACCCGGTAAAACCGAGTATACTTATGAATTAGAGGTAGAGCCTGGTACTTATTCAGCATTGGCACTTGGCTTCCGCCATGACTTCGTGACTGACCCAAGCAGAAAAACAGCCACTTTGGGTGTTCACTGGGGTACTCCAAACCAAACAAGCCATGGTATCGTCATTAGAATAAAAGCAGGACCATCCATTATTACCATCTTTGATTACCCGGCACCACTCACGTTCGATATTGCTGAAGGCGAACAAAAAGAGCTTAACTTCAAAGCTGACTTCAATTTTGTAAATCAGTGGTATTAATGCCCAATGCCTTGTTTGGCCTCCGAAATGCGGCGTGGATCTGGCTTTTTTGCTTCTTATGCGTTTCTGCGCAAGGGCAGCAAGCCACGTCCGCGCTTGCACCGGCTGCTGTACAAATTCTAGGTACTATAGAAGGCAGGGTTCTAGATGCTGAAAGTGGACAGGCCCTGCCTCTGGCTTCCGTTCGTGTATTGAATACTTCATTTTTTGGTGCGGCAGATCAAAGTGGCAACTTCCGCTTAACTGGTTTGGCGGAAGATACCTACTGCTTGGTAGCCTCGTACATGGGTTATAAAGAATTCAAGCTGGAGGGTATATCGGTTTCTGCAGGCCAACACCTTCGAGTAGCGCTGGAGCTTCAGCCGATTTCTCTGGCAATTGAGGAATTCGTGGTGACTGCCAGCCAGCGCTCGCAAGCCATCAAGTTGGCTCCAGCTAGCATTGGCATCATTACAAGCAAACAACTTCAGGAACGCCAAGTCACCACCTTCGATCAGGCATTTGATGAAATGCCCGGTGTGGTCGTCACACGTTCCAGTGGCGCCAATGTGCAAGCATTTTCTATTCGTGGGGCGTCAGAAGTGGCCGGTGGCGGTATCGGAAATCGTGTTTTGCTGCTTATAGATGGTCGCCCGGCCTTAAGTCCTGAATCTGGTGGTGCGCTCTGGAATCTGGTGCCGCTCAGCTCCATTGAGCGAATTGAAGTGGTAAGAGGAGCTTACTCTTCGCTTTATGGCTCGAGTGCTATGGGGGGCGTGGTAAATGTAATCACCCGCACACCAGAAGCAACTCCGCAAACCCGGCTACACCTCAATTATGGTGCCTATGGCCGCGCGCCTAAATCTTCTGGATATCAACGTTACAATGATTTTTATGCGGTAGATTTCAGTCAAGGCAGGCAACTGGGCAAATTTTCTTATCTGGTAGATGGCAGCTGGAAATCAGACGACGGACATAAGGAAAAGACTGGATTCGATCTTTACAATATTTTTGGAAAGGCCACTTGGTCGTTCAATCCTAAATACCAAATCCAGTTTTCGACCAATGCCAACAGGATGATAAGCGACGCTCCTGCAACCTGGCTCAGTAAACGGCAGGCTTATAGCGCAGCTGAATTCAAAAAGGATGACTATCAGGATCGCCGAGAATTTAACGCCGATCTCTACTTTTCCGCCAAAACTAACGATCGATTCAAATACAATACACGGCTGTATCACTACCGTAACACTTCGCTTTTTAACTTCGATGCCGACCCTGGCAATGACAGCACCAATGTCAATTTTGGTAAACAGGTCGTAAAAGCGTACAGTGTACATACCCGACGTTTGGGTAGTGTTTCACAAGTAGAATATTTAGCTGGCGAAAACCACTATCTCATTGCAGGCTTAGACCTGAAAGGTGATTATGTGTTGGGCATACCCGATACTTTTCTATACGGAGAACACAGAGCACTAAGCACTGGAGTCTATGTACAAGACGAGGTGTCTCTGAACAACCGTTTGACCCTTACTGCAGGCGTCCGCTATGATAATTACCAAATTTTTGGGCAAGTTAAAGAATCGAATGTTAGTCCGAAAGTGGCGTTGCTTTATCAGGTAAAGCCCAATTTTTCGCTGAGAATGCTTCTCGCTCAAGCTTTCCGTGATCCGCCCATTGCGGAGCGGTTTATTAAGTTTGAGCAGGGTGGTGGACTACGGTTTCTGCCCAATCCAGGTCTGCTTCCGGAACGACTGACCCTTTCTGCGGAGATTGGCGCGAAAATGACGCCAGTGCCCGGTGGTACGCTTGATGTGTCTTTCTTTTACAATCGGTACAACAACTTGATATCATTCCAGCAACTCTCCAGTCCGCTTGAGCCTTTGCTCTATCAGGTCGTAAACCTCAAAGAATCGCTCATGCAGGGGGTAGAAGTGTCATACAGGCAGCAGTGGAAAGATTTTTTGACCCTGCAACTTTCTTATACCTTTCTGGACGCGCGCGATATTTCTCCAGGCCGCGTGAACGATGCCCTGGCCTACAAGGTGCGACATACCCTCGGCGCTTCAGCCACGGTTCGGCATAAGGGTTTTACGCTGAATCTTAATGCCCGCTACCGAAGCCGTATCGAAGAGGTGTTTATCTACCCTGGCAGCGAACCTGATGCAGTTTTTGTTGCCAACACCAAAATTTCCTACACCTTTTTGGGTGGTTATACGGGCTATTTTGCGGTGAATAACCTGAATAACGCGCAATACGAAGAATTAGAGCGTTATCGGATGCCAGGTCGAAGCTTCACAGCTGGAGTAGAGCTGCGATTTTAAGTTTCTGCCAGATGGTCTGGTTGAGTTAAGGAACGGGTAAATAATAATCCAGCGCTTGAGTTAAACCTACTCAACTTTCCCGGTCTAAGTGCGTTCCTGTTCAACAAACAAACGCACTTATGTGTACAATCCTTCCTTCCTTCAGTGTCCTATTTTCACCCGCAAAGACCTTGATGGCGGCGGGGCTGATTTTCAGCATCTTCCCCATTTTTGCTCAAACGCCCACCCTCTACTTCCCGCCCAAAGTAGGCAATACCTGGCAAACAACCGCTCCAGCCAATCTTGGTTTTTGCCAGGAAAGCATTGACAGCCTTTACAATTTCCTGGAAGTTAAAAACACGAAGTCTTTCTTGCTTTTGAAAGATGGTAAGATTGTGTTGGAGAAATATTTCGGCACATTTGTCCAGGATTCAATTTGGTATTGGGCTTCTGCGGGTAAATCGCTCTCTGCGTTTTTGGTCGGTCAGGCACAGGAAGAAGGAATTCTGGACATTAACGACAAAACCAGTCAATACCTCGGTACCGGCTGGACAACCGAACCGCTGGCAAAAGAGGATCTTATTACCATCTGGCACCAACTGACCATGACCAGCGGCTTGGATGATGGGGTACCAGATGACAATTGTACCACTCCATCTTGCTTAATGTACAAAGCGGATGCCGGCATGCGCTGGGCCTACCACAATGGAGTTTATCATCTCATTCATGACGTGATTGAGGAAGCCAGTGGAGCAACGCTCAACCAATTCACGAAAACACGCCTATTCGACCGTACAGGGATGAAAGGACTATGGGTCGATCATATCATGTACAGCAAGACCAGAGACATGGCACGATACGGGTTGCTCACGCTCGCCCGCGGCATTTGGGCAGGTGATACCCTGCTTCATAACCAGCAGTATATATATGACATGACCCACTCCTCCCAAAACCTCAACAAAAGTTACGGCTATCTTTGGTGGCTGAATGGGCAGGAGAGTTTTATGCTTCCCGGGCTCCAATTAGTCATTCCATCCAAACTCATTCTTAACGCACCGGATGATATGTTTTCAGCTTTGGGCAAAAACGACCAAAAAATTCACGTAGTGCCCTCAAAGGGATGGGTAGTAGTGCGAATGGGCAACGATGCAGGCTATACAGGCCCCGGTGGCGGCTCGGTTCCAATTGCCTTTGACAATGATTTGTGGCGTTATTTGAATGAATTGGAATGCGCCCCCGTAGCGATAAATGACGTGTCTGAGCATCAACCAGTTGTGGATGCTTTTCCCAATCCTTCGCAAACTGCCTGGCAAATCCAAACGGAGGTTTTGCCTAAAAAAATTGAGTTGTACAATACTTTAGGGGTGCTGATTCGCAGTATTGAAAATGCGGCATCTGTGCCGGCGGCGGATTTGCCAGCGGGGCAATATTGGCTTAAACTGCACATTGGAGGCAAGATTGTACTTAAAGCAGTGACCAAAGGATAGCACAAGATCCAGCTCAATTTTCAGCAGAAACATGTCTTGAATTGCTGAAAATTGAGCTGGATAAACGCCTTATTGTTGGTGCTTTTGCTTCGTAATCAGACCGTTTTCCTTCAAATCTTCCCGGATTTTTCCGACAATATTTACTGCAAAATATCCAAAAAGAAAAGGCGTGATTAGGGCAAGTAAAATCCGAAATGGCCAACGAAGCATCCAGTGAAGTTTGCCACTCGTATTGTGCGCCATTCTGAATAACCTCCAAGCAATTGGGATGCGTAATGCGGTCAACTGGCTGTTATCTATACTCGGGAATTCGCAGGGCAACTTACGTGCAAAGTGGAGTAGTGCTGCTTCTCGTTCTGCCGGGGTATTTTTAGCTAACTCGGCTTGGATGCGATCCTCTTCTTTTACAAAATCTATCACCGCAATAATCGGCAAATGGATAACTCCTGGTTCATCGCGCCAGGCAACGCGATACCTTTGCTTCATTTGAGGTGTCCAATCTTTAAAAATTTCGTGATTTACCTCATCTGCTGCCGTTTTATACTCCATGGTAAAATAGGAGTGCAGGAAGTTGCGACAGTTTTGTCTCCCTAAAAAATAGTCGTGTACTCGAAAATCTCG
>JBBQLD010000052.1:0-15856 GCA_038327555.1 Chitinophagales bacterium | reverse complement strand
TTTGAACCTGGATAAAACTAGCTTCGGCGTATTTAAGTGAGTTGTTGGATAATTCCTGTACAATACGGAACAGGTTAAGCTCCGTCGTAACATCCTGCAAATCAGCTCGGGTGATGTTGTGTTCAAAGCGAATATCTACCGCTCCCGTATTCCTGATTTGTTCACAAAGCTCATCAAGTGCTTCGAGTAGCCCAAAACCTTCCAGGGTTGGGGGAACTAATTCGTGCGAGATTCGGCGAGTGGTTTCCAGGGTATCTGCGATGAGATCGTTAATTTCGTCGCACATTTCGCCATATTGCTCTTTATCGGTTTCTGTACGGCGCAGACGATGGAACGTAAGGTGCAAGACCCCAAGTTTTGAGCAGATATCATCGTGCAGTTGTGCTGCAATACGTTGACGTTCTTCTTCTTGCACCGCAAGATTGCGTTCCAACAACTCCTGCTGATGATTGATCTCTGTAGCCTGGGCTTCCATGCGCTGCGTCAGGATACGGCGTTGCGCTCGGTTGGCGTAAGAAACCATCACCAACGCCAGCGCCACCATAATCAGGATGCCTGTTCCGGCGAAGAGGATAATTGCTGAGGATTGAAGCTGGCTTTCCATAATGCGATAAAAATCATGATTTGAAAGATTAAATTAAGCAGGGAATTGATTTTCCACAGAATTCGAATCGCCTCGCCCATTTGAATTTCGAACTGACCTGACATGAAGATAAACAAACTGCCGCAATAGTAAATCAAAACAGCTGCATTGATCAAGCGAAGTGTTTTACCCGTTGAAATATCTTGATCTTCTTGCTCCGAAAAACGGAAGGAATAATCAAGTGCGTAGACGATGATTAGGACTTGAACCAGGGTTTTCGCAAAAGAATTGAATTCAAAAATACCTTGAAGGAATAGGGTATTTAGAACGACCAAGGTTAGCACCGTCCCCAGTATCCAGCCGAAAAATCGTTTGAACACCGAACTCTCCTCCAAAATCTGTTGATAAAATAGCGAAAAAAGCAAAAATTCACCAAAGGTATACAGGTGTAACAAAGGCAGATTTTGAGCATATAACATACCCGCCACCCGCGCTCCAATTTCAATACAAAAGTTGAAAACCAGATAAATAACAATGATTTGCAAGGGCCGTTTAAGTCGATTCCAATAACGGAGGCCCAGACAACAAGATAGCAACAGGCAAAACACTGGCACAGAAGAGGGGTGCAATAATTCGTTCCAGATTTTCAACCACATGCTTTAACGGCTTTGAGTTGGGCAGTCGGATGGACAAGGGCGGGTAAAATCATAAAAGCGAATAATCCTTCCTTTGGTCGTATCCGGAGCCTGAAAAACCAGGCTAATATACGGTGCAGGTGGTGTTTTTGTAGAGTCATATTGAATGGCAAGCATGGCAAACAACTGCGAATCATCCCCGATATTATTCAATATTTTCCTCAAATCACTTATAGGAATATGAAAGCCTTTGGCGATAAAAGCAGTATCCTGTGGCGCATCAATACCTTTAAATGTATTAACCATCAAACCGCGTACCGCCTGCCACCGCTGCATAGCCGTATTTGCCAGCGTGGGATCTAATAAAAGGACCCGGTCATTTCCATCAGCAGTCAAGGCGTTTGATTGAGGTGTTGAATGCTTGGTATCAGACTTTGTGCAAGCCAATACTCCGGCAAACATTATGGTGATTAGGGTAAAGGAAAAGAGATGTTTCATGCTTGATAAATTTAAAAATTGAGGGTGGCATACCTCACGCCGGAAAGTTTTCAGCATCAGCAGCGGCAACGTTTACTAAACTTTGAAAGTTTAGTAAACGTTTTTTCGTGTTCTGCCATGCTGAAAACTTGGCGGCGCGAGGTGTAATTCGTTTCTGGTCAAATGTACCTACACTCGTTTGGTTCACGCAAGCAAATCTCCTGTTTGTGCTGAAAATCAGGTGAAAACAACGGCTCAGCACCCCGTATTTATACCTGATTGTTATGTAAAATCCCGTGATTTATCAAGCCCAATATATTCTAAAACTTAATCAGCTTCCCACGCATTGCCCTTCCCCCACACCGTGCCTGCACTGCATAAATACCTGTAGGCCAAAGGCTGGTATTCAGATATACTTTACTGTTTCGGCGAATAACGGTACGTTGCTGCGTTACGATTTGTCCAGTTAAGTCCAGCACAACAAGTTCACAATCATTGATGGAAACACTTTCAGGAAATTCTAGCCAAACCCAATCCTGTGCAGGTTGTGGATAAATACGCAAAGTCCATACGGTATCAGCCACGGGTATAGAACTGCTGACGGAATCAAGTAACAATTCGGCACAGTAATCCTCAACCTGTCCAAATTCAAAACTGGTACATGCAGTAGGTGGATTGTCGTTGGGTGAAGTGTATTTCATCATCACCCGCATCCTAGTGATACCAGGCATAGAAAGTGCTGGAACCTGAAGCAAGCCTTCGGCATCACCCTCCAAGGCGAAACCAGGATCGAAGGCCAATTCTCCTGCATCTTCAAAATCACCATCCTGATTGAAGTCTACAAAAATTCGAAAGTATTCCTTTGTCACTCCGCCAGAAAATCCTGGAGAAACCACGACTGGTAACGCTTGTTGCGACGCCAATTGAGGCAAAACAGGCTGGTCGACACCAAAATTTTGATAGCCATTGCCTCCTGCTCCAGAATCATGTATCCAGGCGCCAATTTGTACGGATTTGATCCATTCTTGCGTGGACAATTGCCCATTAACGGGACAATATTCCATTTCGTTGCAAGCACCACAACCTTTGGTTTTAAAAGAAAAACCCGAGGAAAAACCTGTAAACCAATCCTCGCAACGCGCTTGTACCTGCACCTCATAAGCGGTGCATGGGCTCAAATTTTCAAACACCCATGTAGCACCCTGAACCTCAACGTAAGTCCAGGCTACATTCAATTCTTTGCGAAAGCGTAAGCGATAGGTGTTGTTGTAACTAGTCCCAATCCACCCGATTTTCGCCCATTCGTCCGTACTACTTTCCACCCAAATTGATGCCGGGGTACTGCAACATCCTTGGGTTTCAAAAATAAAAGGCTGTGACCAGGCACTTATAAAGCCTTCGCAGGAGGACTGCATTTCAAATTCATAGGAAGTGCAAATCGCTAAATTTGACAGAAAAAAGGAGTCTGGCACTTCAAAGAATGTATTCCAAAGCCCCATACCCAGCAAACGCCAGCGCAAGTTGACGGAAATTGCAGTGGGCGGTCTAGCCCAAAGTAACAGGACGGAAGTATCGGTCAATAATTCGGTTTTGAACGCAAAAGGCGCCGGACAGCTGCTACATTGGTTTTGATACCCTTGAAGACTTTTGTACAGATTGAGTCGTCCATCAGTCCTGGTTTTTCCATCCAGGGAAGGATTGGGGGTTACATTGTCCAGAATCAAACTTTTGGCCCAATAAGCGGCAGAAGCTGGGTTTATTTTGGCCAAGGCAATCAGGCTGGGGCAAGGAGCGGAATAAAGCAGCCCGATAGCTCCCGCGACTTGTGGGGCAGCAAAAGAAGTTCCAGAGAACGTGCCATAACCGCTTCCTGCGCTGGCAGTAAATATGTCTTGCCCATAGGCGCCTAGATCTACGTGTTCCTCACCCCAGGCTGCTGTGGCAGCTTTTTGGTCGCTTTTATTCAGGCTCGTTACACTGATGAGAAAATTACTGGGACATGCAGTAGGCAAATCTCCTGTTTCATCGACGTTAATTGCAAGATTGGCCGTGGCAGCGACGCTCACGATCCCTGCGGCGCCCAATTGATCAAAAGCCTCGCACCAAAGTGGAGCTTCGGCGGGTTGTCCGTAATTGATGCCCCAAGAGCAATTAACCGCCACTACAAAAGCCCCCTTTCCACCCCAGGAGGCATTATAGTGTTGTCGAGCTTGAAGGACGTAATCAAAAGCGGCCAATATTTCGGCTTCGGTACCCGAGGCCGCTACAAACATGATTTTTGTCGTCCAATTCACCCCGGTTACCCCTAGTCCATTATTGCCTCGAGCGCCTAAAATGGCACTAACCGGCGTTCCATGTGCGGTGGTATTCCCTTCAATATAGTCACTTTCAGAAAAAATATTCCAGCCCCTAAAATCATCGACATAGCCATTATCATCATCATCCAGGCCGTTATTGGGTATTTCAGCCCAATTGTACCAAAGATTGGGTGCGAGGTCTGGGTGTGTACTTTGCAATCCGCCGTCAATCACTGCGATTACGATGGTATCCCCTGCTGGCGTAAGTCCACCTGTGGTTATTTCCCAAGCTTGCTCGGCATCCAAATCGGCATCAAATACGCCGCCAGAGGAGCCATCGTTGAATAAATGCCATTGTTTAGGAAAGTGAGGGTCGTCAGGGATGGTTCGGTTTTCTAACAAATGATTGAATTGTGCACTGCGCACTTCCGGGCGTCTGAGTAGCCAACTCAAGGCTTGTTGTTCTGGCAAATCAGTGCGCAACAGCCAGATATTCAGGAGTTTGGAAATCTTTTCTGCACTTGCAGAAAGACCCATATCTTGTATTAAGCCAGTGGCATCAAGTCCTTCGGGCAGCGACACCAAAAATTCTCCAGGGCGGTGTGGAGCGGTTTGGGCGAGGAAGGAAGTAGAGGCCAGGAAATTAAAGCAAATAAGCAGCAGAGAAACGCGAATCATCATCGTAAAGGCAAAAGTACCGCCTCTCGCACACCTCATTGGGGCAAAGTTTCTTGAAGTACAATTTTGGCAAAAAAAGGGTTTGTAAGGAAGTACACCAATAGAGTCCCCCTTAAATTTGTGGTTTTATTCTAACTACGTTCCTTACCTTGGCTTAACCTTAAAAAATGCTAGAAACCAAATCATTGTTGGTTTTTACAACAACTGAACAATTTATTCAAAATAATAAACAAGTAAATTACTTTTTCTTAAAACATCATACTGATGTGGACACTTTACATGCTCTTGAGAAATTCCCTAAAGCCCCTATTTACCACCGTAATTTTGGCCTTGACTTTTACAGGGCCAACTCAGTTGTTTGCCCAAGGCTGTAGCTGCACCAACTGCCCGCAGTTTATGCCCGATAATTTCGTAGGAGATTTTCTCATCAGCGTAGACGGTGCAACCAACCCAACCCTCGGGCAGAACGGCCAAGGCGTCTGTGGGGTAACCATGAGCCTTGACCATGAGTATATTGGTGACCTGACCATCACGCTCACCTCACCTGCCGGGCAATCGGTAACTCTAATCGGGCCAGAAGGCTTTTTTGGCAGTACAATTGGTTCGAACTGGAACATTGCATTCGTTCCCTGCGGAGATGCAGCCAATCCTGATCCCGGTTTTGCAGCACAGTGGAGTAACAACCAAAACTGGGGACAAAACAATAGCTACGGCGGGAGTTATTTCCCCAATGCAGGTTGTCTTGAAGATTTTAACACCGGCCCTGTTGATGGCACCTGGACGCTAACCGTAGTAGATGGTCAAAACAATGATGTGGGTAATTTCAATGATTATGAGATCATTTTTTGCGACCCGGGCGGCATCCTCTGTTTCTCCTGTGCTGCCGATGCCGGCAACCTGAATCAGCCCAATATATCCGCATGCCAGGGCGCTTCATCCCTAAACCTTAGCCTGCCGCCTACCTATGTTGCCCCCTTTGTCGCGCCTTCATCCTCCGATTATGGCTATACCTATGTGGTAGGTGGATCAGGTGGTGTCATCGTCGGGTATGAACCAGGACCGGATCTAACGAGCTATGATCCAGGCAATTATACGATCTGTGGCCTTTCCTTTTTAAATGTACAAGAAGCTGATATCCCACCGCCAGATGGTATGCTCACGGTGGGTCAACTGACCAATTCACTCAATGGCGGCACTCCACCTTTTTGTGGCAATGTGTCAGGCGGTTGCGTGAATGTAACCGTTAATGCACTCCCGGATGACGAGGAGCAATTTGAGGAAATTTGCGCGCCTGATTGTTTCCTTTTTCACAACACAAATTATTGTCAATCTGGTACTTATGTCCGAAATTTGACCACTCCGCAAGGTTGTCCCTACCAAGCAACCTTGTTCCTTACCGTACACATACCCGTAACAACCAATATTGTAGAAATTATTTGCAACGGCGAATGCTCAAGCACCCCTGGGTTTGAAGACCGCTGCACAGAAGGAATTCACCAGGAAACCCTACAAACCGCGAATGGCTGCGACAGTATTATATCGCTCAACCTCCAGGTGCTCCATGTGAATGTTGAAGCGAATGCGCAAGGGGTATTGGATTGTACTCACCCAACAGTCCTGATTTCAGGTGCTGGTTCCAGCCCTGGCGGCACCGCAAGCTATTTTTGGACTGCCTCCAATGGCGGTAACATCGTCGGCGGCAATACCAATCTCATTGTGACTGTGGATGAACCAGGAGACTACCAACTACTCGTATGCAGAAGTGGCGGCGGGGCTTTTTGCTGCGATTCGACCGTGGTTACTGTAACAGACGACAGCGCGCCGCCGCTTCCATCCGATGAAATAACAGGCCCTGTTTCACTTTGCCAAGGAGAATTAGTCACTTACGTTGCGGCAACGGTACTCGCCGCCGCATCATACAGCTGGACGGTGCCACCTGGGGTAACCATCTTGGGCAGCACAACCGGAAGTTCTATAAATGTAGTCTGGAATAGTAGCCTCGACGGAGATATTTGCGTTTCTTCCGTGAATGCATGTGGCACAAGTGATCCTACTTGTATTTCCATTACCATTACGCCAGCAGTTGCGCCCGGCATACCACTGGGCGATAATACCCTTTGTTCCGGGGCACAGGAAGCTTATAGTATTCCACTTGTACCCGATGCAACTGATTACGAGTGGATCATAACCAATGGCAGCATCGCTTCCGGGCAAGGCACCACCAATGTCATCGTAGATTGGGGGAACAGTACAACCGGGCAATTATGCGTGAACGCTACCGGAGCTTGCGGCACCAGCCAAAATGTGTGCCTGAATGTTCAAATAACCTCGCCACCAATCTCGCCAACCGTAACCGGCAATATTAATGCCTGCCCTGGCGGAAATGCAGCTTATACGTTCGCCAATGTTGCCGGTGCTGCAAATTATACCTGGACGGTCACCAATGGTATGATTACCGCTGGGCAAGGCACCAATACGATCCAAGTGCTTTGGGATGCCAATGCGTCTGTTGGGATTGTTTGCGCCAATGCTGCAAATGGCTGTGGTGCCAGTACCGACAATTGCCTGAATATCAGCCTTTCTACACCAGCAGCCGGGCAGATCAATTCCGTATGCAATAGCACCAATACATATTATACGGTTTCCTTCCCTGTTTCAGGCGGAACTGCACCGTATACCATTTCAGGCGGCACTATCACGGGCGGAATTTTTACCTCGGATTCAATCCTGAGCGGAACAAACTATTCCTTCCAGATTTCTGATCTGAGCACCTGCGTTTCCAGCCTGATCACTGGCACATTCAACTGTGCTTGTGCAACCTTTGCGGGCAACATGGAACTCACACCGCTCAGTGCTTGTGAAAATGATACGGTGACTGCCACCCATCTCGGCGGGCAAACTCTGGATGCCAATGACGTAACGGCTTTTGTGCTACACAGTGGTTCAGGAACCATTTTGGCACTCCCTGTTTTTGGACAAAACACGACTGGAATTTTTGGATACCAGCCAGGTATGGTGTACGGACAAACCTATTATATCTCTCTGGTAGCGGGCAATAATCTTGCTGGTTTTCCCAGCTCGACAGATCCTTGTTTGTCCGTAGCACAGGGACAACCAGTCACCTTTTTCCAAAATCCAGTAGCCAATGCCGGACTAGATCAGGACACCTGTGGCCTCGGCCAAACCTTGAGTGCCAATACCGGCGTAGGTCTTGGTACCTGGTCTGTTTTGAGCGGGCCAATTGGCGATAGCCTCAACATCACTAGCATCCAAAATCCGCATACCACAGCGGCAGCCTCCAATCACGGTGTTTTTAGCCTTGTTTGGACGCTAAATAATAACGGTTGCATAGATGCCGACACCGTAGTGCTGGATTACAACTCCTCCCCCAGTATCCTTAGCATAGACCAAAGTTGCGACGGGGCAAATGAAAACTACACCGTTTCTTTCCAAATCTCAGGCGGAACGCCCAATTACCAAACCAGCGGAACTCCTGGCGTAAACAGCACGGGGAGCGGATTCCTTTCCGACCCAATTCCAAATGGCAACAATTATACATTCCTGGTCACAGACAGTGCTGGCTGTGTATCTGCCCCTTTAATTGGTTCATTTAGTTGCAATTGCGCGACCGATGCCGGCCAAATGAGCCTCACGCCATTATCTACCTGCGAAGGTGGAAGCATCACGGCACAGCATTTGGGCGGCCAAAACCTGGACGCCAACGATACCATTTCCTACATCCTGCACACATTGCCAGGGACTATAGTGGGCCAAATCATAGGCCAAAATACCACAGGCATATTTACACATTTGCCTGGAATGGTCTATGGTACAACGTATTACGTCTCCTTTGTGGTGGGCAATAATATTGCCGGCATTCCAAGTCTTCAAGACCCCTGTTTTGCTGTAACACCTGGCCAACCAGTTATTTTTTATCAAAACCCTGTGGCAAATGCAGGAACAGATTTGACCACTTGTGGAACCTTGCTAAACCTCAGTGGAAATGCCCCAGCCGGAAGCTCCGGACAATGGTCTGTCTCCAACTTTCCTGCTGGAGGGAGTCTGAATATCAGCGACTTACAAAATCCGGTATCGGCGGCTACGGCGACTGGATTTGGCACTTATACCCTCACTTGGACGCTGGCGCAAAACGGTTGTGTAGGCACCGACCAAGTAAATTTGCAATTCAACGATTCCCCCCTGCTCGACAATCTGCTGCGCACCTGCGATGCTGCAAATGAGAATTTCACGATAACCTTGATCCTTTCTGGAGGCACAGCTCCCTACGCTGTAAACAATCAGGCAATTGCCGGAAATACATTTGTCTCCAATGTCTTGGCCAACGGATCCACCTACACCTTTAATGTGACGGATTTGAATGGCTGTCCGATGCCCCAAATTTTGGGGGCCTATAGTTGCAACTGCGCCACAAATGCAGGAACCATGTCGGCCCAAACCCTGCAAGCCTGCGAAGGGCAAACCCTTACAGCAAGTGCAAGCGGCGATCTGAGTCTTGATGCCAATGATATCTCGGCCTATGTACTACACAATGGCGCTGGCCCTGCAATGGGACAAGTGTTTGCTCAAAATACCACGGGGGTTTTTAGTTTCAACCCAGCTCAAATGCAATTTGGCGCAACCTACTACATCTCCTTGATTGCAGGCAACCCGCTCACTGGATTCCCGGATCCCCTGGATCCTTGTTTTTCTGTCGCACCCGGACAACCCGTACAATGGCTGGAAAATCCTACCCCGAATGCTGGTCAAGATCTGATAACTTGCGGGCAAACCATTGATTTGCAAGCCATAGATGGCGCATTCAATGGAACCTGGATCTTGGTCTCTGGCCCCGGAACGGTTAACTTCAACGATGCAAACGATCCTGCCAGCTCAGCAGTTGTTACAACCAATGGCGGATATGTATTCCGTTGGACGGAACTCAATGGCACTTGCGCTGGATTCGATGAGCTCAGTGTAATGTTCAACCCATTGCCCAATGTAACTGCGCTGGATAAGCTTTGTGACGGCACAAATACAACATTCAATGTGATTTTCACCGCCAATGGAGGGCTCTCGCCCTATACTGTAAGCGGCCTGACAGGTGTCTTTGTTGGGAGTGTTTTCACTGCGCTGCCCCTCCCGAACACCTCCACCTATGCTTTCGTGCTGGTAGATGCCAATGGCTGTGAAAGTCCAAGTATTTCCGGAGCACACAATTGCAATTGTGCTACCGATGCGGGTTCTATGCAAACCACACCCACCACTTTCTGTGGTGATTTGCCGGCAACCGCCAGCTGGAATAATGACGCAAATACCGACGCCGACGACCTCGTGCAGTTCATCTTGCATGATGCTTCGAGTGCTTCGGTCGGCAACACCATTTTTGCTACCAACAGTCAACCCAGTTTTGTTTTTGGAGGAAACCTTCAATTCGGCGTTACCTACTACATTTCGGCCATTGCTGGAAATAACCTTGGTGGAAACGTGGACTTGAATGACCCCTGTCTATCCGTCACCCCCGGTGCCCCAGTACAATGGAAGCCACTGCCGACAGCCGAAATTTCTGGCGACGCCACGCTTTGCCTCGGTGGCGATGCGGTGCTTTCGTTCAGCGGCACAGGGACGTACCCGATCACGATTGATTATACGGATGGTACAAATTTGAATACCCTCTTGGTCACAGGTTCGCAAACCGTGACCCTTCAAGTGGCTCCCTTTGCGACCATCACTTTTGGGTTGATCAATGTAACGGATGGAAGCGCACCCAACTGCGCCACGCCCCTTTCCGATGCCGCCACCATCGTTGTAAACCAACCTGTGGAAGCAGGCTCCACTAATGCAGCGCTGGAATTTTGCACGGGAGCTGGCCAGGTGGTTCAGCTGTCTAGCCTGCTCAACGGCGCAGACGCTGGCGGCCAATGGATTGAAACCTCTACTATTCTTTCGCAAACGGGTGCGTTCAATGCCAGTTTAGGCAGTTTTCAGCCCAACGGACAAGCCTCTGGCACTTATACTTTCCGCTACTCGCTCACAGCTACTGCGCCATGTGTAAATGACGAAGCTTCCGTTTCTATCCGTATTTACCCGGCACCTACCTCTGATGCGGGTGCAGATAAAACGTTGAATTGCAATGCAACCAGTGCCAATCTAGGTGGATCTGGCACCTCACCCGGCACTTATCAATGGCTGCTCAATGGCGACACCATCAGCACCGAGCGGCAGGTCATTGCCAAAGAAGGTGGCTCGTACACCCTTTTGGTCACTACCCCGCAAGGTTGTACCGACACCGATATGGTAGAGGTGGCTGAAGACAATGAAGTACCGGTAGCAGACCTGACTTCCTACCAAGATGTGCGTTGTTTTGGCGAAACCAATGGAGCAGTATCCGTAGCAAAAGTGACCAGTTTGCATCCACCAGTATTGTTTTCCTTGAATAGTGGGCCATTTACCGCAAGTCAGCTTTTTGCTGGTCTGGCCCCTGGAGATTATGTGATTACCCTGCAAGATGCGAATGGTTGTGAGTCAGAAACCGCCACGTTAACGGTGAGTGAGCCGCCACAACTCCTTGCTAATCTGGGTGCTGACCTCAAGATCGAATTGGCTGATTCGGCGCATATTTTGCTGCAAACTTCCGTTCCTGCCAACACCTTGCAAAGTATCCTCTGGCAGCCAGTGCTTGACCCCAGAGGGGCGGACAAACCCTATCAAAACTTCTTCCCGCTTCATTCCTGGAAATTGGAGGTCAAAGTGACCGACTCCAGTGGTTGCACTGCGCAGGATCGGATCGTTGTACAGGTGGAAAAAACCCGTAACGTCTATATTCCCAATATTTTCAATCCAGACACTGGCATTGATCCTTTATTGTATGTGTTTGGGGGCCGCGATGTAGAAGAGATTGAATCCTTCCAAATTTTTGACCGCTGGGGCGATGCCGTTTTTGTATGGCGCAACTACAAACCCAATGACCCCAGCACAGGCTGGGACGGCACTTTTAAAGGCCAGAAAGTAAACCCAGGCGTGTTTGCGTATTACGCGTTGGTGCAATTTATTGACGGGGAAGTGGTGGAGTTTAAAGGAGATTTGACAGTCGTTCGGTAATTAAGGAACGGGTAAAGGCGAGCTAACAGTGTTAAAATTTAGGATAGCAAATTTAAGGATGACCATCAATGACTCAGTGACACTTCGCTATTTCACTACCCTTCCTTTGTCATTCGGAGCGCAGCGAAGGATCTGAAGCAATTCTAAGCCCAGGTCCTTCGCTGCGCTCCGGATGACAAGGGAAGATCTAACTTGTTTAGGAAGTAATGATTGGTAGTAAATACATGTACTCAGCCCCTCAGCCCATGCTTCTGATTTAAGGTGACATTTTCAAAAGTCCATGCTAAACGCTTTTCGAATGGCGCTTTACGAACCTGGCAATCTTGAATTGGGCAAACACGACAAGAGCTAGGCGGCTCGCAGCCATCGGTGTGGACAAACATTTCTAAAGGCTGATCGAACTCCTTGGCAATTAATTTTTCAAGCGCACCGACTTCTGCATGGGCTTGATTTACATTTAAATACCAAGGCACTGTAATATGACAATCCAGGTGAAGAATCGGACCGTATTTGATGATGCGGAGATTGTGTAGATCAATCCAAGTCTCCCGTTTGTGTTGGTTAAGTTTTTCGATGAGTCGTTGCAACAGTTCGGCGTCGGCTTCATCTGTCAGGCCGGCTACCGTTTTTCGGATAATCTTCCCCCCTTCTACAATTATGAATACGGCAAAGATTATGGCAACAGCACTATCAATCCAGGCAATCCCGGTGAAACGGAGCAATAACAAGCCTCCCACAATTCCGGCAGTAGTCCAAGTGTCAGAGTGAAGGTGCTTGCCGCTGGCTTCCAAAGCCATCGAGTGATGCAATCGAGCCGTACGAATGCACCACCAACCCATCCCGTAGTTGACCAGTGCTGTGAAGGAAATAATCAGTATTCCAGTATTTAATTGGCTCACAACGTGGGGATGTGCCAGATTGACAAGTGCCTCATAAACAATGATTAAACCAGCCACCAGGATCAGAATCCCTTCAAAGGAGGCAGAGATGAGTTCAATTTTGCCATGACCATAGGGGTGGTTATCATCGCGGGGCTTTGCCGCCAAACGCAGGCTGTACAGTCCAGTAAAACCAGTCACGATGTTTACCGTACTTTCTAGCGCATCGGTAAATACCGCTACCGAATTGGTCAGAAAATAAGCAGTTACTTTTAGCACAAAGAGGGCTATAGAAGTAATCACCACCCATTGTTGTACACGAACAGTAGTCAAAGTTTTAAGGTTTAAGGTTCACTGTTCATACCTCATAATTCAAAGCTCACTCCCAAAAGGTCTGCTGAATTTGTGTCACAAAGGGCAAGGAAGCCAATTGAAACAGCACGCGCTGGTAGTTTTTCTGATGTGTGTTGCCAATGACAAGCCATTGCGTATCTTTACAGCCTACCCTACCCTTTCCAGTGTTTTTTTGGGCTGTTGGGTCTATTTTATGCACTTGCCGCCAACTATTGTCCTCGGCGGGAATGCAAAATTCGTAATTTACGGCTACCTTTCCCTTGATCAGCCCGGCTAAACCATCCGCATCGAGTTGTTTAAAATCCAATTTTATTTTTTTCCAGGCATCCGGGTTTTCTGGTGGCTTTTGGGTCGAACAGGCGTATAAAAGCGCCATTAGGACTAAAAGGCAAACTCGATTCATAGGAGTGTAATATTTTGCGCCAAAATACGAGGTATCCCTTAAACAACAACTCAACATATCGTCCCTTTTTGTGCAATGGCTGCGACGGGTTAAAACCTGATCAATCCACCCTTCAGGAACGGGTAAACAATAATTATTCCCTTCTTCCTCTTCCTTAACCATCCATACTTATTTTGAATTCACGCCGCTCTTTCCTTCAAAACACCCTGCTTGGTGGCCTCGCTGCTGGCACGGCAGATTTTTGGGCTAAAGCCTTCACAGCGCTTGAAAAGCCTGATAAAAACGCCTTACCTGTGGTGATTGCCACCTGGGGCCCTAACCTAAAAGCCAACGCCGCCGCTTGGGAGATATTGTCCAAAGGTGGATACGCTCTGGATGCGGTGGAAGCAGGCGTTCATGTGCCGGAGGCTGATCCAAAAGATACCAGCGTGGGTTATGGTGGCTTTCCAGACCGTGATGGTCATGTGACGCTCGATGCCTGTATCATGAACGAGCACGGGCTAGCTGGCTCGGTCTCCTTTTTAGAGCATATCATACACCCCATCAGCGTGGCTCGGCGGGTGATGGAGAAAACACCACACGTTATGCTAGTTGGCGAAGGTGCTTTGGATTTTGCACTTAGTGAAGGTTTCAAAAAAGAAAACCTGCTCACCGATGTGGCGAAAAAAGCTTGGGAAGACTGGAAAATAGAATCCAAATACAAGCCCATTATAAACGTGGAGCGGCACGACACTATTGGTATGTTGGCCATTGATACCCAGCAACGCATTGCAGGGGCATGTTCCACCAGTGGTGCGGCGTTTAAAATGCATGGCCGTGTAGGGGATAGTCCAATTCTTGGGGCCGGAATGTTTGTAGACAATGAGGTTGGGGGTGCAGCCAGCACCGGATTGGGCGAAATGGTGCTTCGTACGCTGGGGAGTTTTCTGGTGGTAGAAGAAATGCGCCGCGGCGCCCATCCTCAAAAAGCTACCGAGACTGCCGTTAAACGAATCGCACGTAAATACGCCAAGCAGTGTGAGGAAGCGCAGGTCGGTTTTATTGCCGTGGATAAAAAAGGGCGATTCGGAGGCTACGCTATTCACCCAGGCTTCAACTTTGTGGTGTGTCAAGGCGGGGAGAACAAAGTGTATGAATCGGCTAGTTTAATGCCGAAGTAAAATCTCTTTGTCCAAATTTGCGTTTAGGAACAGATAAATAACAACTTGTTACTATTGTCGCGTTCCTTAACCCATTCAACCGAATACAACCGATCCACAATGCTACGATATACCCTACCGATCCTCTTCTTTTTTGTAGTAAAAACCAGCCTGTTTTCGCAAGCGCATGCGGACTGTGTGACTGCAATAAATATTTGCGACAAAAAGAATTTAAGTGTCAATGCTGCGGGCGGAGAAGGCACTAACCGAAGTGAGGCCGATTTTATCGCTTGTTTTATGAGCAGCGAAAACAAAGGCCAAGCCGAAGAAAATTCTACCTGGATCAAGTTTGAGATTGCGGAAAGTGGAACGCTCTCTTTCACGATTACACCGCACAAAACAGACGACGACATTGACTTTGTAGTCTATCGCTCCCTTGATGGCAGTTGCAAAAATATGAAAATTGTGCGCTGCAATGCTGCAGGCGATCCTTCCGACTGGGCATCTCACAGCAAATGCCTCGGGCAAACTGGCCTTCGGAATGGAGAAGCCGATTCAAGTGAAGACGCTGGTTGCAATGATACCGATGACAATGCATGGCTTTCTCCCCTTAACGTGTTGAAAGGAGAGAAATACATCATTCTGATTAGCAATGTAACCTCTCGCGGGCCAGGGTTTAACATTGACCTGGGTGGCACCGCGCTCTTGCCCTGCGAAAAGAAAAAGCCCCTTGCTGCCGTGAAGCCAAAACCCGCCATCCCAAAACCTGTTACCGCAGCTGCCTTACCCACCAAAGCCGCTCCCGAAAGTATTGGTGGACGAAAAGTGGAAGTGGGCGAGGAAATAAAAGTAAAAAGCCGCAAAATCAAAATCAAACTTTGGGACAGCCAAGTGCAAGACGGCGATATTATTTCGGTGTATCTCGATGACAAAAAAGTGATTGATCATATCTATCTGTTGCTCAAGCCGCAGGAGTTTGAAATTGAACTTCCTGATGGGAAAGAACACTACCTCACTGTATATGCCGACGACTTTGGCAAAGCTGAACCTAATACCGCTATGGTACTCATTAGCGACGGGGTGCGCGAACAGATTATAGATCTTGTAGCAGGGCGCAGCAAGCAGGAAAGTGTGAAAATTATTAGCGAATGACCAATGACGTAATGACAAAACTTTCAGCCGTACACTTTTTTATTTTGAAAATTTGCGCGTTCAAATTGTTTGTCATTCTGAACGTAGTGAAGAATCTGAGGCCGAAGGCCGAAGCTTTTTCTTCTAAATTTTAGGCCTTCGGCCTCAGATTCTTCACTACGT